>JAQYWL010000156.1 GCA_030145035.1 Desulfobacteria bacterium
ATCATAAGTGCCGGGCCGTGGTACATGCTAATGGCGACTCAACACCTAAAGTAGCCAACCGTGAACCTGACAACCTGAGTAGTTACTATTTATGAGCACCTACCGCATCATATTCCTGGGTACCCCGGATTTTTCAGTGCCAACCTTAAAGGCCCTGCATGAAAACCAATATGAGGTCCTTACCGTGGTTACACAGCCGGACCGGCCAAAAGGGCGTGGACGTCGTCTGGTTCCCCCTCCGGTCAAGGAGGTTGCCGGCACATTGGGCTATCCGGTGCTGCAACCTCTCAGGATTAAGGAACCCTGGTTTATCGAAAAAATCATAGCCCTGGATCCGGACGTTTTTGTGGTGGTCGCCTACGGCCGTATCTTGCCGGGGTTTTTCCTGTCGATTCCCCATCTTGGGGCGATCAACATCCATCCCTCACTTCTCCCCAGATACCGGGGGCCTGCGCCAATCCAGTGGGCCATTATCAACGGAGAGCAAGAGACCGGGGTCACGACCATGTGGATGGATGAGGGGATGGACACAGGAGACATTCTGCTGAGCTCCAGGGTCGCGGTCAGGCCGGACGAGACCTCCGGGAGTCTTCACCGCCGGCTGGCTGATGTCGGGGCGCAGCTCTTGATCGAAACGTTGACCAAGCTCAAGTCCGGGAGCCTTGTTGGTCAATCCCAGGACAAGTCGGGTGCCACTTATGCACCTTTACTGAAAAAGGAAGACGGGCGCATAGACTGGACCAGGGATGCTAAATCATTGGATGCCCTTGTTAGAGGGCTGAACCCCTGGCCCGGGGCCTTTACATTTCTTTCCGGCAAGAGGCTCAAGGTATTGCAGGCCAAAGACCTTCAGAAGCAAGCCAGGGAAAAGCCAGGCACTGTTTTGGAAGGATTTTTAGGGGACTTCAATGTGGCGACCGGCCGGGGCATATTGGCGCTGAAGGAGGTTCAGCTTGAATCTGCAAAACGCCTTCCGGTGAGAGATTTCTTAAGAGGCTGTCCTGTGCCGGCCGGCACACTCCTTGGATAGCTGGGCTATGGTAGCCGTTTCCCGTCGTATTGCCCTTTCTGTCTTGAACGGCCTGGATGACTCAAATGCTTTCCCGGAGCGTCTCCTTCACACAGCCTTTGAACGAGAGCCACAGCTCATCAGGAAAGACCGGGCCCTGGCCACTGAGCTGGTCTATGGTGTGCTTCGGTGGCGGAGCCGCCTTGACTGGGTGATCTGCCAGCTTTCAAAGACTCCTGTTCACAAGATAGACCGATATGTGCTAAACATAATTAGGCTGGGCCTCTATCAAATCCTTTTCCATTCCCGTATTCCTCCATCTGCTGCAGTAAACGATTCTGTTGAAATGGCCAAGGGGAAAGCACCATTGTGGGTGGTGCGTTTTGTCAATGGTGTCATGCGATCTGCGGTGCGGAGAGCAAAAGAGATTCCCCTGCCGGGTTATGCTGATGATCCGGTTCAAGCCATTGCCACAGGAGAATCACACCCTTTGTGGCTGGTCAAACGATGGGTGGAGCGTCTGGGGGTAGAAGAGACTCAAAGAGTGTGTAAGGCGAACAATCAGGTCCCTCCCGTGACAGTTCGGGCCAATACCCTCAAAGTCAGCAGACGGGAACTGCTCAACTCATTGAGAGACTACGTCAGGCAAATTACACCAACCAGATTTGCCCCGGATGGGCTGTCCCTCAGAGGATTGAGACACGGCGTTGCCGAGATCCCTTCATTCAAGGATGGCTGGTTTCAGGTCCAGGATGAGGCTGCGCAACTCATTACTCATCTGCTGGATCCAAGACCGGGTGAAACAGTCCTGGATGCCTGTGCCGGATTCGGCGGCAAGACAGGCCACATTGCACAGCTTATGAAGGATCGCGGCAAGATCAAAGCAATGGAGAACCAGTCATGGAAATTGCACCGGCTCAAGACATCATTGGCGCTCCTTGGTATCTCTGCGGTGACCACGTGGCACCATGACCTGTTAGAGCCGGTTCCTGTTGGATTCTTTGGTACCTTTGACCGGATCTTGCTTGACGCGCCCTGTTCGGGTCTTGGTGTGCTCCGGAGGAATCCGGACGCCAAATGGAAGAAAACCGAGGCGGATCTCACAAGGCTTCGGGCCGCTCAACTACGCTTCCTTGGCTGCCTTGCTCCCTTACTCAAAAGAGGTGGACGACTGGTCTACTGTGTGTGTAGTCTTGAGCCTGAGGAAAGCGAATACGTGGTGGAAGACTTTTTGAAGAATCAAGGACAATTTGTTATAGATCGAGTACCCGTTGGGCTCTTGGATGTGGATGAACGTCTGATGGACAGCTCGGGCTTTTTCAGAAGCTTACCTCATGAGCACGACATGGACGGATTCTTTGCAGTACGTCTGAAAAGGACTGGGGCATGAGGCGTTTTTTCAAGGCAGTGGTGCTCATTAGTGCGTTTCTCGGGGTTGCGGGGATCAGCACTTATCTGACCTTGAGGTTTATCATAAAAAGCGAAGATACGGTGATTGTCCCAGAGCTTGTGGGAAAAGACGTAGTATACACCCTGGACATTCTCACCGATCTGGGACTCAACACCAAGGTGAGTGGCTTCGAATACAGGGCTGACGTGCCGAAAAACCATGTGGCATACCAGGAGCCAGGACCCGGTAGGGAGGTCAAGAAAAATCGTGATGTTCGCATCATCATCTCGAAAGGGCCAAAGACTTTGGTGGTGCCGGATCTTATCGGGATGGATATCCGGCAGGGATATATCATTATGGAAGAAAACGGCCTGTCGCGAGGTGTTTTGTCCCGCACCTTCAACGAACGGGTTGCTACAGATGGGATCATAAGCCAGATGCCGCCCTCCGGTACACTTGTAACGCGGGGTGATTCCATCGACCTGCTGGTCAGCCTTGGCAGACGGCCAGTAACTTATGAGATGCCCTATCTGGACGGCCTGGTCCTGGAAGATGCTATCTTCATCTTGGAGCGTGCGCACCTTGGGCTTGGTCAAATACGATCTGTTCAAAGAGACGACTTGCCGAAGGATGTGGTGGTGGAGCAAGACCCCCGATCCGGCTACCAGGTGGCTTCAGGGACTTTGGTGAATCTGACCCTCAACCGGGCAGCAAAGGGCCCGATTCTTGATCAGGGGCTAAGCCTGTTTGATCATCGTGTGCGTGAGGGATTCTTGAAAAAGCACATCCGGATTCGCGTCAATGCCTTTGGTATGTTCTATGATTTCCTTGACGCTTTTGTGCGTCCCGGAGAACACATCTGGTTCTTGGCCCCTCAAGATTCT
Organism: Desulfobacteria bacterium; assembly: GCA_030145035.1. Lineage (GTDB taxonomy): Bacteria > Desulfobacterota > Desulfobacteria > Desulfobacterales. Next base: position 3,284 of record JAQYWL010000156.1, read on the forward strand.
GAGACCACGGTCTTCGTGTACCAGGATGGCGAACTTGTCTTGAGTCATTCTTTTTCCTCCACTTCTGTTGCCCAGGATTTTTCCCTCAGCTTGAAATAGGTCAACATTGATGTTACGAAGTGCAAGTGCCTAACCCAGACAAGCCGGAAAATTTATTTTATTTTCAAACCTGTTTGGTTCATGTTTGTTCGGCTTATGCATTTTAGCTCACTTCTCTTGCCAGGAGGATAACATGAAGCTGATAGCGCCATCCATATTGTCTGCGGATTTTTTGAGATTAGGCGAAGAGGTTAAGGACGTGGAAAAAGTCGGGGCCGACTGGATCCATGTAGATGTGATGGACGGCCATTTTGTGCCGAATATTACCATCGGACCGCTCGTGGTTGAAGCGGTAAAGCGGGCCACGGACCTGCCGCTTGACGTGCACCTTATGATAGATGATCCAGACCGGTATCTGGAAGGCTTTGCAAGGGCAGGAAGCACCCTGATGACTGTGCAGGTGGAGGCGTGTGTGCATCTGCACAGGACCGTTCAGGCTATCAAGGCCCTCAATGTGAAGGCCGGGGTGGCACTCAATCCGGCAACGCCGATTTCAAGCATAGAGTGGATACTGGAAGATGTGGACCTGGTGGTTGTCATGAGCGTAAACCCGGGTTTTGGCGGACAGAAATTCATCCCCCAGGCGCTTCAGAAGATAAGAGACCTTAAAGCCATGATCCGTGCAAAGAATCCGAACGTCGTCATCGAGGTTGATGGAGGCATCAATCAAGAGACCATCCGGCCGGTGGCAGAGGCTGGTGCGGACGTATTCGTAGCGGGCTCAGCTATCTTTGGCAGTTCTGATTACGGCAAGACCATCAGGGAGTTGCGTTCGCTTATAGAGGGCTAATTGAACGTCTCGGGATCTCTACAATGCATTGAAATTATAGGACTTTTAGCGGTAACCGACCCGCCTGCCATCGCCTACCGTGGCCCCCCTCGTTAGGTCCGTGCGCTTCGGCATAGGCGGGCAGGTTTATGCCACTCAGACGGAGTATTGGAGTATGTAGAATCCGTTACGAGTTTCGGGTTACGAGTTCCGAGTTAAGATTCTTTCAACTATCGACGCGCAACACGTAACTCGTAACACGCAACCTGTATTAAATCCATCACTCCAGTACTCCATTGCTCCATCACTCCAGTTGGGCGAAGCTCCTATGTTAGCGTTGGCGGAAGTGCATGGGAATCGAACCCACCCGGGACGGTTTCAGCGCCCCACACCGGATTTGAAGTCCGGATACATGAGTATTTCAAGTAAGATCAGGTAACGGGAGTGAGTATAAAAATATAAGTAGATTCATAATGTTACATCAACTAAGGGAGGAAAAATAAGCAGAGTGAAAACCCGAGAAACAGGGGGATACTTTCTGCAAAGTGTTGACCAAGTGTTGACCAAGTGTTGACCAAGTAGCTTTTTGTATATCTATCCACTTTGATCTCCGGCAAGACATTTACTTACCCGGCCCCCTACTTCCTGGAGCCCTTGGCCTTCAGGCTATCTCCTTCCAGCTTGGTAGATTATTGGCTCTGCCGAAGTTTGTCCGCCCATTCGCGGATTTGGTCCAGGTTCTCGGCGTCGAGAAAGCGTTCTCCCAGTTCTTCAATCTGCTCAGTGGTGAGTCCGGCAAAGATGGGCTGAACAGAATCAGAGCTGACCTCAAAACGCTTGGCGATTTGACGCGCTAAAAGCTCTAGGACCCCCTGCTGCATTCCCTTTCTTATTCCAATTCTTTCTACACTGGAAACGTATTCCATCTTCCTTTCCTCCTCGATTTTTTGAATCTCCGTCCAC
>JAQYWL010000523.1 GCA_030145035.1 Desulfobacteria bacterium
CGTTTTACTTGCTTGATATCAATTCTATGTGTTCCCCACAGGCGTGGGGATGAACCGCAATATAGGGAATACTCGCAGATACCGAAAAAGTGTTCCCCACAGGCGTGGGGATGAACCGATCGAGCTGGCTACTGGACAGGAAAACACAGGGGTCGGGTCTCAACATTTGACATTTCATAAAAAACACAGCAAAGAAGGGGACAAAGCGGGCCCTTCAGTTTTCCAGTTTCTAAGTAATCCTTTTAGAGCCGGTTCATGATGGCAAGAAAGTGGAAGGAAAGACGGACCCAAGAAAAAGGCCTCGGCCATGTTTGACCGGTAAGCACAGGCGTGTTAAACTTATCTCTAGCGTTGCATAAACAACATGTCAAATCGAAATGGTTACAAAATTGCAGGACAAAGATAACTTTCTCGTCGGTGTCATCTCGGATACCCATGGTGTCCTGCTGCCTGAGGCGGTCAAGGCTTTAGAAGGTGCTGACTTGATTATTCACGCTGGAGACATCGGTAAACCAGAGATACTTGAGGCTTTGCGAGTGCTTGCCCCGGTGCTTGCCGTACGAGGAAACATGGACTGGGGCGAATGGACACGTGACATCCCCGAAACAGAGATTGTCGAGATCGGTGAGATCCTGCTGTATGTGCTGCATAATGCAAATGAACTGGACTTAGAGCCGGCAGCAGCAGGCTTTAGGGCTGTTATCAGTGGTCACACTCACAGGCCATCGATAGATAGGCGAAACGGCGTGCTGTTCTTGAACCCAGGCACTGCTGGGCCATTTAGGTCACCAGCCTCAATTGCCCTGCTTCATTTACACGAAAGCACTCTGGAAGCACAATTGGTAATGCTGAAGTCATAACCCGCGGAACTTTGAGGCTCCTGGGACCATGGAGACTCACAAGTCTTTGACGAAAATTACTGCCTGCTCTTTAATGGCTTGTGCAACTCCCGAGATCTTCAATTAGGAGGAAACAATGAGTCAAATCAAGGTTGAACGTGATCCCGGCCAGGATCGCCTAAAAAGGTTGAACGTATCAGACTGGCCGATTTGGACTAAAGAGGCATCAGAGTTCCCCTGGACTTATGATGATCAAGAGACCTGTTATTTTCTTGAGGGTGAGGTAGTCGTAACTCCCGAGGGTGGAGAACCTGTAGAAATGGGCAAGGGGGATCTTGTCACTTTCCCTTCAGGTATGTCGTGCACCTGGGAAATACGAAAAGATGTGAAAAAGCACTATCAGTTCGGATAAAAAGGTAGTGTTTGCTCGCAGAGATACGAAAGTCCATCCTTTTGGGAGGAGATTTTCTTATGACATTTGCAGAACTTCCCCTTGAAAGGGTTAATCGACTTATTAACCACGGCCCAACTATCCTTGTAACCTCAAAATATCAAGAAAAGGCGAACATCATGACCGCTGCCTGGTGCATGCCGGTGAGTCACAAGCCTCCTATGGTCGCCGTATCCATTGGGCTGAAGCGATTCTCCCATGAGCTGATTCTCCAAAGCAGGGAATTCGCAATATATGTCCCTCATAGTAAACTGCTCAAAGAGGTGTGGTGTTGCGGGACAAAGTCTGGAAGAACGAATGACAAATTCTCCCTGTGCGGCCTTACCCCTGTTGCCGGCAGGCACATTGAGGCACCGCTCATCGGCGAATGTCTCGGTGCTATTGAGTGCCGGCTGGAGTCTCATCCAACTGCCGGAGACCACACCATCATGGTGGGTGAGGTCCTTGCGGTGTGGGCGAAGCCGGGGGTTTTTGACAAACGGCTCAGAGTTGAAAAAGAGGAGGTTCAAACGCTGCATCACTTGGGAGGCAAGGACTTCTGCGTGCCCGGAAAAGTCGTCACGATTTAGGGGGAAAGGGGGAGGACCTTTAGAATATAAGCTTTCTATGTGGAAGTTTTTCGTTGACTTGGAAGATGGCAATCACAGAAAGAGCAGATCTCAACATTTGCGTGGTCGGTAGACGAAATTGAATGCTTGGAATGAATTGGTAGATGGAACGATGAAACATGAGAGAAAAGACAACAAGGACCTATATGTCGACGGGGTCAGGATCCCGTGCCTGCTGCTGGGGACTTCTCCTTTCATTGGGGCCGGACAGTTCGGACGCAGGGCGTGGGAGTACAGGAGGCGCTTCTACGATAACCCCAGTAACATGGCTGAGCTCATGGCCGAGGCTGTGGAGCTCGGCATAACCCATGTTCAGGCTTTTGGCGATGCAGTCATAGCCAAGGCCATCGAGGATGCAAGGGAAATGACCGGCAACGACATCCAGGTCGTGGGCTCCATCGGAGTGCACAATTTTGGTAGAGAACTGGAGATTATGAAAGTGCTCGGCGCGAAAATCATCATGACACATGCGCTCGTCACCGATAGGCTGGATGACAACTTCCGCAAATGCATAGACAGGATAAGCGAAATCGCCGTACCGGGGGCCGTGACCCACCGTCCTGGAATAGTCATACATAAGCTCGCGGACTTCGACAATGTGAAGATCGTCATGGCCCCGATAAACAAGACCGGCAAATACATGGCGCCCTCGGCCGATGAGGCCCTGGAGGCGATCAAGGAGACTGACAAGATAGTCATAGGCAAAAAGGCCTTGTCGGCCGGTTCTCTGAGGCCACGGGAGGCTCTGGAGTACGTGTCGAGGTACGTCTATGGCGTCGCCATCGGTGTGGCCTCCTCCAAAGAACTGAGGGAGACCTTCACCACTGCTAAGGAGTTCTTCAAAAACGGATAGCGGGAAATAGGGGATGTCCGTCCTTAGGACTCCGTCCAGAGGAAACGCTCTTTAGTTCTCCAGTTTCTAAGTAATCTCTTTAGAGCCGGTTCATGACGGCAAGAAAGTCGAAGATAGAGGAATTTAGCTCATAGCTCCCCAGTTGAATATGCGGTGTATTCCACGGGGCAAGCATAGCTGATAGCTGGAAAGTAGGAAACATCCATGGGCGGTAGATTTGGAAAATATGGCGATGCCAAGCGCAAGGCGCAGATCCGCAATAATCGCCTCAAGCCACCTGCCCTTCAGCAGCGGAGAAAGGACAAACCGCTGAAGGGAACTCGTAAGAGCAAAGTGCCACGCGGGGTTCAGAGTTGTTCCTATCTCATTAGGTCCAAGTCTGAGGGGGATACCCAAAAGACATGCGGGACGTCCTTAAATAATTCAATAACTCCCCATACGCGGAGATGATGCGAGGAAAGTTTGGCAACGCTCTTTGGTTTTACAGTTTCTAAGTGCTACGATTCGCAAATACGATGACGTATTTTTGTCGAATCAGTTCAAAGCAATTGCTCACTCAGCACTAAGTCCTGAG
>JAQYWL010000052.1 GCA_030145035.1 Desulfobacteria bacterium
AATTCAAGGTGCGGATGTGGTGGTGATTTCCTCAGCAGTGAGGGCGGACAATCCTGAAGTCGTGGCTGCCAAAGAGGCCATTGTTCCGGTTATCCCCAGAGCGGAGATGCTGGCCGAGTTGATGCGGCTGAAATACAGTATTGCCGTGGCTGGTGCCCATGGCAAAACCACAACGACCGGGATGATTGCTTCGATTCTTGACCACGGAGGACTTGACCCTACGGTGGTTATCGGCGGGAAACTGGGCAGCATGGGAACCAATGCCCGCTTGGGCCAAGGGGAGTTTATCGTGGCTGAAGCCGACGAAAGCGATGGCTCTTTCTTGAAGCTTACCCCGACCATTGGTGTGGTAACGAACATTGACGACGAACACCTGGACTTTTACGGAGATCTGGAAAGAATCAAACAGGTGTTTCTTGATTTTATCAACAAGGTTCCCTTCTATGGGATGGTGGTGCTCTGTCTGGACAATGAGGGGATTCAGGATCTGATCCCGAAGATTGAGAAACGGTTCACCACGTATGGCATGACGTCCCAGGCAGATTATCAGGCGAAAGACGTGACCTTTGAAGGCCTGAAAAGCCGATACCGTATAACCTGCCGCGGTGAAGTCTTGGGTACGGTAGATCTGAACCTTCCCGGCATATACAATGTGTATAACTCCATGGCGAGCATTGCCATTGGTATGGAACTCGGGATTCCATTTGATGTTATTCTGCGGGCGCTCAAAGATATTGAAGGGGTCCAGCGCAGGCTTCAGGTAAAAGGGACTGCACGCGGGGTAACCGTAGTAGATGACTACGGACACCACCCAACCGAGATCAGGCTGACGCTCCAGGCGGTGCGCCACTGCTGGCCGGATTGCCGGATTGTTGTGGTGTTTCAGCCTCATCGGTACTCGCGGACCGCTGTGCTCTTTAACGATTTTACGCGGGCCTTTTACCAGGCGGACAGCCTTGTAGTACTCCCAATCTATTCGGCAGGCGAGGCCCCGATAGAAAACGTAGACGGCCAGAGCCTCTGTGCTGGGATTCATCTGCACGGCCATAAAGATGTCGTCTTTCATGATGGGCAGGATCCAGCCGTAGCCTATTTGAAGAAAACCTTGAGGCAAGGGGATGTACTATTGACCCTTGGAGCAGGGAATGTCTGGCAGGTGGGAGAGGAGTTGCTTGAGAAGTTAGGGGCTTCGCCCCAATTGGAGTGATGGAGTAATGGAGTGATGGAGTGATGGAGTAATGGGCATAATACAGGTTACGAGTTGCGTGTTACGAGTTGCGCGTCAGTAGTGAAAAAAATCTTAACTCGCAACTCGTAACCCGTAACTCGTAACGGATTCTACATATTCCATTTGGAAGGGAAAAATCCGTTGCCGTTAACTAGCCTGGGATTTCAATGGGTACAATGAATCAATCAGATAAGAACTGGTTGGTAGGGCATTTTGGTCCACACGTCTTGTTTGACGAACCGATGTGGCGTCACACGACTTTCAGAATCGGAGGGCCGGCAGACGCCCTGATCACCGTGAAGACCGAGCAAGAGATAAGGGCCCCGGTCGTGTGGGCTCGGGACAGAGGCCACCCCATCATGATCCTCGGGGCAGGAAGCAACCTGCTGGTCCGGGACGGGGGCGTGCGAGGCCTCGTGCTCAAGTTGGCCTATGACTTCGAGGCCATTCACCTTGTACCCCGGGGAAATGGCAGCAGCGCCATGATAACAGCAGGAGCAGCGGTCCTGGTTCGTCGACTCGGCAAATATGCCCTCGACCAGGGGCTGGCCGGACTTAACTTTGCACTTGGTATCCCTGGAGCCGTAGGCGGGGCGCTCATAATGAACGCAGGGGCCTGGGGAGGATGCATGGCCGACAGCACCAGCTCGATTAGAGTGCTCAACCGATATGGAGATATTGCGAGCATGAGCCGGGGCCAGCTTCGATTTTCGTACAGGGGGCTGGACCTGGAAAAAGGTACTATTATTTTGAGCGGCCGGTTCAAGCTAAAACACGCAGATCGGGAGGTCCTCCGAAAGGATGCCATCCGCATGCAGGAGAAAAGGAGGTTGAGCCAACCGCTCTCCCTTCCCAGTGCCGGGTGTGTGTTTCGAAACCCACCCGGACAAAAGGCCGCTGGAGAGCTTATTGACCGGGCAGGCTTGAAAGGACTTCGGGTTGGTGGAGCTGAGGTTTCAACCAAACATGCCAATTTCATTGTGAACAAGGGGCATGCCAAGGCTTCCGACGTGCTTGACCTGATAAGACGGATACAGGAGACCGTATTGGAACGGTTCGGCGTTAACTTAGAGTTAGAGGTGACCGTAGTTGGCCAGGAAGCAGGTTCGTAAAAACTATTACAAAAACAGTCGGGCACAAAGAAGACAGCGAGTCATAAGGCACTGTCTCCTGGGCCTCAAGATAATGTTGCTGGCGGGGGGCATCACAGGAACAAGCCTCCTCCTTATACTGGCCTATGATGCCGTGACACAGAGTTCCTACTTTGAGGCCCGGACGATCACAGTTGAGGGAAACCAAAGGTTTTCAAAGGAGAGGATTCTGAAACAGGCAGGGCTGAAGCTCCACGACAACATCCTTTCTGTCAATCTGAATACGGTTCGCTACAGGCTTATGGCCGATCCATGGGTTGCCGCTGCAGAGGTCGAACGGGAGTTGCCTGACGCGATTCATATTCGGATAAAAGAACGGGTCCCTATCGCCATAGTCGACCTGAACAGGCCAGCCCGCCTCGCCAGCCCGCCAGCCCGCCAGCTTTTTTACCTGGACGAAGAGGGTGAAATCTTCAAACCCGTTAGAGACCGGCCGGATAATTGTTCCGGCATATTACGATCTAAAGTCTCTAACGGGGTGGAGTCTTCGGATAAGGTGAGGGTGCCTGTGGTCAGCGGTCTTGGCCTGTCAGATATTGATTTCAACGATCAGTCGCGTTCCCGGTTGTTTGGTGCTGTTATGGAGGTGCTTCGCTTAAGCCGACTTTATCAGAACGTGATTCCACTCCATTGCTTGCACCGTATTCACGTTGACAGGGAGATGGGATTGACCCTTTATGCCTTTCTTGGTCGATGCAGCCTGTCTGCCACGCCTGACTCCGCGCCTGCCTTTACCGGCAAGGCAGACAGGCGGACACCGGCCGGCCGAAACGCGGTGGCAATCAAGGTCGGTTTTGGGGACTACGAGTCAAAATACTGTCGACTTGGAGATATGGTTCCTTACCTGAAAAAGGAAAGTGGGTTTTTGAACCTTCAGTCCATCGATCTGAACGATTCGGATCGAGTGGTGGTCGGGGCTTCCCTGGCCGGCCAGACTGAAAGACGCTCTATCTCTGGGGGCCGCGGCCTTTGGCTCTCCGAGCTGTAGGCTCTACAAGCCGGAGGCCGATTAGGCGAAAGGAGGTGTGAAGGTGCAGAGTGATGGGGAACTGATGGTAGGCCTGGATATTGGGACTACCAAGATTTGTGCAGTGGCGGGGAATGTGACCCGCAATGGGATCGAAATTGTGGGGATCGGAATCCATCCATCTGTTGGGCTGCGCAAAGGCGTGGTTGTCAATATCGAATCTACCGTAAACTCTATTCAAAGAGCCGTAGAAGAAGCCGAGTTGATGGCAGGCTGCGAGATCAGATCGGTATACGCGGGGATTGCCGGAGGTCATATAAAGGGTTTCAACAGCCACGGAATCGTTGCCTTAAAGGGAAATGAGGTCAGTGAAAAGGACATCGAACGCGTGATTGATGCGGCCAGAGCAGTGGCGATTCCCATGGACCGTGAAGTGATTCATGTGCTGCCCCAGGAGTTTATCGTGGATGAGCAGGATGGGATTCAGGATCCCCAGGGTATATCAGGGGTTCGCTTAGAGGCCAGGGTCCACATTGTGACCGGAGCCGTCACCTCCGCGCAAAATATTATCAAGTGTGCAAACCGTGCAGGCCTTGATGTGTGTGATATTGTGCTTCAAGCCCTTGCATCGAGTGAAGCCGTGCTAAGCGAAGAGGAAAAGGCCCTGGGCGCGGCCCTAATTGACTTTGGCGGGGGGACCACAGACCTGGCGATTTTCAAGGGCAATAGCATCAAACACACCTCAGTGCTGGCCCTGGGGGGGAACAATCTCACCCATGATATCTCTGTGGGTCTGAGGACACCCATGGCTGAGGCAGAAAAGATCAAGATAAAGTACGGCAGTTGTCTTACCAGTGGCATCGGCAAAGATGAGACCATTGAGGTTGCAGGTGTGGGCGGACGTAAGCCAAGAACCCTTTCGAGGCAGATACTGGCCGAGATCTTAGAGCCAAGAGTGGAAGAGATCTTCAACCTGATCCACCGGGAGGTTTATCGGGCCGGCATGGAGGATTCAATAACTTCGGGGCTGGTGGTTACCGGGGGGTCTTGCCTGTTGGAAGGCGTTGTAGATATTGCCGAGTCGGTCTTCAACCTTCCGGCACGGATTGGAAAACCCACAGGGATTAGCGGGTTGGTGGATGTGGTGAACAATCCCATGTATGCCACAGCCGTGGGGTTGGTACTCTATGGCGCCAGATCTAAGCCGAAAAAGAAATTCAGGATTCGAGACAACAACATCTTTGATCGTGTCATGGCACGCATGAAGAAGTGGTTTAAGGATATCATCTAGAAGAGGAACTCAGGGGCTTCGCCCCAATTGGAGTACTGGAGTGATGGAGTGATGGAGTAATGGAGTGATGGAGTACTGGAGTGATGGAGTGATGGAGTAATGGAGTGATGGAGTACTCCAGGTATTAGGCAACAGGTTATAGAAATTCCAGATACAAAAACACAGGAGGTGCGGACAATGATGTTTAGTTTTGTGGAGAGCGAAAAATCGGCCAGGATCAGGGTGATCGGAGTGGGTGGGGCCGGCGGGAACGCTGTCAATAACATGATTGACTCGAAGCTTCAGGGGATCAAGTTCATTGCGGTCAACACCGATGCCCAGGACCTTGAGGCGTCAAGGGCACCGATCAAGATCCAGATAGGGGAAAAACTGACCGAGGGCCTTGGAGCCGGGGCTAATCCCGAAATCGGGCGACAGGCTGCCCTAGAAAACATAGACGCCCTCCGAAGCTCAGTGGCAGACAGCCACATGGTCTTTATTACGGCCGGTCTGGGTGGGGGCACTGGCACGGGGGCAGCGCCTGTCATTGCCGAAGCCTGTAAGGAAGCCGGTGCCCTGGCTGTGGCAGTGGTGACCAAGCCATTCAGCTTTGAAGGGAAAAAACGGGCCAAAGAGGCTGAAGCTGGTTTCGAAGAGCTCAAGAAAGTGGTAGACACCCTGATCGCGATCCCTAATGACCGACTCCGGGGACTGGCATCCAGGAACGCTACCGTGCTCGAAATGTTCAGGAAAGCAGATGGAGTCCTTCTCCACGCTGTGAGGGGAATCACCGACCTGATCATTATGCCCGGATTGATCAACCTGGATTTCTCCGATATCAGGACGACCATGGCAAAGGCAGGCCTGGCCATCATGGGAACCGGGGTTGCCAGCGGAGAGAACCGAGCAACGGAGGCAGCCGAAAGGGCCATTTCCCATCCGCTTCTGGAGGATGTCTCCATCGCCGGGGCACGGGGCGTCTTGATGAACGTTACCTGTGGACCAGACCTGACCATGACGGAAATGGCAGAAGCCTCAGACCGTATCCACAGCGAGGCTGGTGACGAGGCAGAGATTATCTGGGGCGCGGTTTTGGATGACAGCGTAGGGGATGAACTCAGGGTCACGGTCATTGGCACCGGGATCGGCTCCAACGACGAAAAGGATAAGGTCCGATTCTCAGGCAAGGTCCGTGATGTCACAGAGGCGGACCTTACACGGGCTGTGGACCTTGATGAGCCGACTTTCATCCGCCAAGAGAAGGCAGTGGGCGAATCGGGCGGGGCCCATTACAGGGGCTATCGCGGGATTATCCTGGATAGGAAAGATCTGGAAGTTCCCACGTTCATGAGACGAAAGGCGGATTGATGTGGTCAGTGGTCAGTGGTCAGTGGTCAGTAGGCAGTAAGCAATAAGCAGTAGGCAGTAAGCAGTAAGCAGCAACGAGCAACCTTCAACTCATAATACCATTGACTAATGACAGACTGGCATCCTTCATTCCTCGGTTTACACTTTTCAAGAATGCGGGCGCCAAGAGATAAATTCTTTTGTTCGTACTTTTTGGTGTCAGGTGTCAGGAGCAAGAAACGCAAGACCTGCCCGCCATTGCCGTGTATGCGGGC
>JAQYWL010000074.1 GCA_030145035.1 Desulfobacteria bacterium
GTCTATTTTCATCATTTACACACCCGACAGTGAGACCGAGCAGAACAACAAAGATCAGCCCTCGGCATTTTGAAAACAGCGGGCGGGAGATCCATCCGCTTTGCCGACCTTTCCGGTAACCGTGAGCCGGTAGTTTGCGCCAAAAATATCGAGCCGAAGTGAGAATGATTCCGAACACGGGGTCTCCAATCCCATCGAACGCTCAGCCGCCCCATAGTCCCTCCAAATATACTTTATGTCAACTTATTTAACTATTTAAGGTCGTCCCCCCTTTGTCCCCTGGAAAGATCAGTTCACCGTTGGCGAATGCCCTTTGGAAATAATCGATGAACTTGCCCTGGAAGACCCCTGAGAGGGCCTTTACGTGGAAAAGGAAGTCTTCTCGGTCAGCTATCCATCGGTCATTGTCAAAAGAAAGAGCACCTCCTGGAATAACGACATGGAGATGAAAATGATCCATGAGTGTTTGGTCCCATGTATGAAGGATAGCGATGAAGCCCAATTTTCCACCGAGACCATTTTTGGGGTTTTTGCCGAATTGCAATATGGTTTGGGAAACTGATTTGAACAGGATACCAAAGACCACCTTTTGTTGCACAGAGCGATGGGGTTGATCTCGTGAGGCAGGGTAAACACATTGTGGAAGTATGTTGCAGGGAGCAACTCAGCCTTACGTGCTTGGAGCCACCGCGCCTTTGCCAGTGCCTGGCACTTTGGACAGTGCCGATTGCGGCAGGACCTGCCCGCCATCGCGAGCTCAGGCGAGGCGGGCGGGGTTGTAGGCATTTCTTTCGAATCCACAAGAGTCACACTGTTCAATGTGACCGCCGAGGTATGCCGTGCGACATACTTCGATGTCATGCATGACTTTCAGATGGGAAGTGGGCAATAGATGATTGGTGCGATACGCCTCGCCGTATTCACAAAAGATGTCGGCTACCTCCAACCTGGGTTTTTTTGTGGAATTTTCTCTTCCAGAGAAAGGGCCTGGGGTCAAGTCTGCTCTTGACTCTTGCTCTGAATTCATAAGAGTCAACAGCAGACTTGACCCCAGGCGTCCTTCAATAAAAGGAACTTCTATGGAGGTTGTCCTTCGGCGAGTGCTCAGCGCTTATCTGCCGAGCTACTTCTCAGTTAGACCTGGTCAAATTGCTAACAATAAAGCGGATCTCAGCCCTCAACAAGATATAATTGTATATGATGGCAATGCCTTTCCACATCTGGTGAACTCATCAGCATCTGAGTCCAGCTTCCCCTTGTACGGCTGTTCCAGCAGATCCAAATATCTCGAGACCATGCGCAGCGGTTCCTGTAGATCGTGGGAGACAACATAGGCAAATTGCCTCAGTTCCTCGTTGATTCGCTCAAGCTCGGTTGCATATTGTTGTGCCTCTTCCTAGGTCCGCTTCCCCTCCGTGATGTCTGTTATCGCTGTTCCAATTTGGAAATTCCCGTCATCACCCTGCACGGGTATGCTTTCAAGTTGAGCATGGAATAAAGTGCCATCCTTTTTCACAAGTTTAAGCTCGCAGGTCTGCTTGGTCTTGGTTTCAAAAACTCGTTTGCGGTGACAATGGAAGACATCCTGAAAATCCGAGGCAATAAAACGTGAAAAGCCCCTTTTCATTAGATAGCGCCTCTGCACACCTAACAGCTCAGTGCCGGTATGATTTACTTCAAGGATCAGACCGTTTTGGTCAAACGTGAAATACCCAATGGGGACATGATCGTACAGATGAAAATATTTCATCCGTGACTTTTCGAGTTCTTCTAGGGCCTTTCGAAGTTCATCATTGTGCATCTCTAATTCAATTTGATGAATCTGCAGATCCTCAACCAGATTGCGGACATCCATGGGGGACATTTTTTTGATGGCTTGAGGGGTTTTATTCAGAAATTCTTCTGTCTGCTTTCGCAGCTTGATATGCTGTTTTGGTCCGGTTTTACTTTTTTTCATTGTTTAACTTGGGATTTCCCGCTCCTGGGAGCGTGGGATCCATTCAGAAAAGAACCTTCGGCTGTTTTGCTCCTTCTTTTTCTTTCGAGGCTGGCAGGTACAGGAAAAAGGTGGTTCCGACGTCCTTTTGGCTGTGAACAGTGATGATGCCACCGTGAGCTCTGATGATACCGTAAGCAGACGCAAGGGGAGTCCTCTCCCTATCTCTTTGGTAGTAAAAAAAGGCTCGAATATCCTTTTTTGAGTCATCTCATCCATGCCGACTCCGATGTCAGTAACTGATAGCTTAACGTAATTGCCCGCCTGCACACTAAAGGGTTTGACATAGCTTTCATCGAACGTAACATTTTTGGTTTGAAGATGGAGTACCCTACCGCTGGCATGGCTTCCCAGGCATTAGTATAAAGGTTTAACAGCACCTGTTCAATCTGCTCCCGATCTACTTCTACCGTCCAGATATCTTTCTGATATTTTTTATGAATCCTTATCCCTTTCTTAGTTCTCTCAAAGATTGCTGAAGTCGTTTCGATTAGCTCATTTAGATCAATCGGTTTGATCTCGTGTTTGGTGTCCATAGCAAAAGCTAATAGTTGTTTGATGAAATCTGCCTCTTCTCTAATGTAACTTTCTATTACTTTCAGCTTTTCAAAATGCGGGTGGGAAGAATCAATATTTAGGCGCATCAAAGAGGCGTACCACTGGAGAGCCATCAAGAGATTGTCAAGCTTATGAGAAATGCCTCCAGCCAGTGTGCGGATAGCTTCTATCTTCTGGGTTTGTTCGGATTGGGCTGCCAGTTTCTTTTCTTCTTCAGAACTTAGGTCCGCTTCGCTCCGTCCGGGGCGTAGGCCCGACGGGCCGGAGGCCGCAATTGGAATAATGGAATGATGGGTCAAGAGAAATGAAAGCAATCAGAAAATGGTTTGTTCCGCTTCTTATCCCCAACATTCCATCATGAGCGCTATGGTTGCGCTCTCCGAGGCGTAGGCACGTGCCCCTACGAGCCGGAGGCCTTACGGCTTGAAAGCATTACACTTCGTGTCGACCATTCCATTATTCCGCGATCAGAATGGCAATAGTGCCAATTCAGCCGTCGTAGCATGCTACCTGGGCGAAGTCGGCTAAATATCTACACTTTCAATGGGTTGTAGAAATTCCAAGACTTTTAATTATTTCTGGTCCTGTGAGGTCTTTGAGGGTTCCAAACAATACCAATGAGTTCGCCGCCGCGCCGCATTCAAACGGTCTTATATTAGCAATCATAATGCCAAAAAAAACGGTTCCCCAAAGGAACCGTAACTAGCTGTAATCCAAGCCTAATTCTCGGAGTAGAAATGAGCGTGCCTTTTTACTGTAACAAAACGTTACAATATTGGACATTTTCGGCCTTATTTGGTGTAACATTTCTACACACCCAAGAAGAAAGGAGGTTTTCCTGATACAAAACAAGGAAAGACTTTGAAGACTTTGAGACTTTGTGAGACTTTGGATGGACTTTGGGGACATCCTATAGTCCTCCTGTCTAAGTAATCGTTTTAGAGGCGGCTCATGATGGCAAAAAAGTCGAGGATAGATGAAGATTGTGAGCAATTGAGCGTAGTAGCGGACCCATGAAACCTTTATCATATGAAATTATCCGATTTCCGTATAACATTAAAAAAGTTTAAACTCTAACTCGGAGGTGAAAGAAATGGCATGTAGAGCAGGAATTACAACACGGCCCGAGGACCGAGAGACCGAATGGAAGCAAAAGTATCCTAACATGCGAAACTGGAAAGTGTTCGGTCCCTTTAATCAGCCCGAAAACAATCGGAATGCTCTCCAAATCCGTTGACAAATCACGCCTTTAAAGCTAACCCCCCTCAAAAATCGAAAAGCCCCCCCCACCGTGTGCCCCTTACCAAAGCCGACATCATTGACAGCATCCATCACAGACTAGGCCTTCCTAAGGCCAGATCCATCCAGGTGACCGAAACTCTCCTGGAAATCATCAAGCAAACACTGGCATCCGGCGAGGATGTCCTGATCAGCGGAGAGGGAGATGGGGGACGGGCATGAAAATATAACATTCCTCATACATTTCTTGAGAAAGTTATAAATTCATGACCGTCCCCTTTGGTCTTCCAGTTCTCGGCCTATACTGGTACTCACAAGGCCAAGTCTGATGTGACTCAGGGCCTCATCGCACAAACGCTCGATCAGCGAAATACGCCGGCAAACCCAACTCTTGTGGTGGCCTAATAATGTCGCGATTTCTACCTGGCTCAAACCGTCTTCACGAAAAAGGGACTGCACTACCATAGCCTCTTCCAAATCCGTGACAGAGCCGGCTTTTCGGTTCAGGCATATAATGGCCGCTTTTAAGGCGCGTACACCCGTATCCAGAACTCTTACCTCCAGGCTCTTAAAACCCAACTGTTGACAGGCCCGAAACCGCTTAAAACCGTCAACAAGTTCATACCGGTCCCCTTTGGCTCGACCAACCACCACCGGCGATAACTGCCCGTATTTGCGGATGGACTCCACAATGGTGGCATCGGCTTTTGGATGAATCAGGCGCAAGCGAGCA
>JAQYWL010000376.1 GCA_030145035.1 Desulfobacteria bacterium
AAAAAGTTCCGCGCTGTGATCCAGCAACCACTGGGCTTTTTCCCGCGCTAATATGTTGGCAAGCCGCCATTCGGGCAGAGCGTCCGGATCAATGGCAAGGGCTTTATGCAAGAGCTTTTCAAACATTTTATAATCTTGTTTGCGCACAGCGACAGATGACGCCAGTGATACATAAGGCGACGCCTTCTCGCCCCGGGTGAGGCTCACAACGTGATCGAAGTGCTCCAGAGCGCGTTTTGCACTTCCCCCCATAGCTTCCGACCGGCTCCCCTCATACGTTATGAAGAACTCATGAATGGCCCCGCCTGCATAATCTTCGTCGAGTTCCAGGGCCCGGCGCATCATGGCCTCTACCATGGGAAGTTCCGCAATAAGAGACATGTTGTTCACATCCGTGGAAATGGCCCCTGCCCAGCCCGCGGCAGCCCAAAAGAGCAGCGGCACGTCTTTTGGTGATAAAGTATCAAGGCCCTGTTTAAGATCTTTGCGCAGTTTCTTTTCAAAGTCAGGATAATCAATGGTCAGGCCAGCAAAGGCATAATTTCGTCCGCGCAGATACAGCTTTGTCGCTCGACGTCGTAAATACTGTGAACGCTGGAAATCGAGTTTTTCTAGTGTCTTTGCTTCCTCGTGGACAAATGCATTAGCATACTTTACAAAACCATCAGCCGTGGCCCGGCAGAGATCGCGATTCTTGGGGTCGGAAGCCAGCAGTGCCTCGTAAGTCTTGAGGACAAATGGTAAGGCGTCTCGAATCAACTCGGGATCGTCGTCCTGCACAAATACATTTGATCCTGGCGGATCCGAAAAGACTCCGGCAAGATTGCGGATTGCACTTCGGCGTAGCGCTCCACATCCGCTTCCCAGCAACAATACAAAAGCGAATACAATACTGCACGCCGTTACGAAGAAAAGATTCCTGATAGATGCTGAAGTCATTAGGTTCATCTTGACATGAGAAGCAGAAAGATGCAAGGCCGCAATGCCGGGCTTCAACTCCAACCCATACCACCCCCGAAAACTTCAGATATTATTCTCAAATGTATATGCTCTTTTTTAGGGGCTGTTCTAAGAAGAGTTGCGCACTCAGGACCTGGAGAGCCGTGAGGGGAAATCGTTTTTTCAGGATGCAATGTAGTCGCCACGCTGAAACTTAAAGGCTTCAACCCTGGCTGTGACAGCTATCTCGTTGATAATGCCGGCAAGCTCATCATTTTGAGCTACATTGTCCCCGGAGTGCACGTCTAAGCGTTTGAGTTCCTGCTCTATTCGGGTCACAATCGGTTCAATCCCCTTCAAGGTCATCTGGGGGTTATTCAAGGCCTGTGAGTATTCTTCCAGCAAATCAAGGATATCATAAGCGTGTTGCAAGACCGGGTGGTCCACGTGCCCACGGTCCCATAAGGGAGGGAAATCTATACTTCTTACGGGAAAAACCTCGTCTCCGGCACGTTCTTCGTGGACAACTCTATCCACGGCATCATTCAAGATCTGGTCAAATCTTTTGTCACCCCCCACCTTCTGACCCGTAGAAAGCTCTTTTGTGGGGGTATACCCCTTGACTTCATCGATTTTCATGGCAACACCTCTATCTGTTTCGCATAATTGTCAATGAGCGCATCAAAGGCATTCAGAACCTTGGTACGAACGTCTTCTTTGATCTGAGAATCGACTCTGAGTGTCGAGTCCACAGAACTCTTAAGCTCCTGAAGGAATTGCCTGTTAAGATCAGCATCACCCGTTTCAAACCAAGACTGTCTTCCGACCAAACTATCAAGTATGATCTTCAGATACGCAATCTCATCTCCCTGTTCGGCTGGCCGAGGAAGCTTTTCACCAAACATCTGATGTCTCCTTAATACATTCTGTCAGCACTAATGCTTAGTAAGCATTGCAGTTCTTAGGCTCTTAATGGTGAAATCCGTGTTCTTTGTGGCACAAAATCATAAAGACAATCACGAAAACACGAAAGGGGGGAAAACACGAAATGATATTTTCTTTTTTCGTGCCTTCGTAGTTTCGTGCTCCTGCCCCCCCATTGCCATGTATGCCAGCATTGAAGCTCTATGCCGTGCCAGGCGACCTGCCCGCCAGTGCCAGAGATGCTAGCATATAAGATGCATGCCTTACGTGGCGATGGCAGGCGGGTTCGTGATAAATTTATCTCTTTTTGGTTCCGGTTTGTCCGGGTTAGGTTCCTATCAATTCACAAGGTACATGCATTCATTATGCCGAAAAATGGGAAAACGCTGGACAAATCTTGGTATGAATGTAGATATCAAACTATTCTAATTACTTAGCCGCTAGCTCAAAACCGAATATGTTCCACACAGATCAACGGAGTCAGGTCAACAGGGTGAAAATTTTTCCTACTTTAAACTTTAGAAACTATCAATAAATGCCTCTTTTTCCGATAAGCGGCGTTCTCCGGGTTGTAAACAATCAAAGATCGTGGTATGTGTAGTATTATTCAAGTTAGTTCGCTTCGCTCACAATTGGAATACTGGAATATTGGAATGGTGGAATGGTGGAATATTGGGTTTAAATGGATTTTGGTCTTTTTATCTTCTACATCATTCCAATATTCCAATATTCCAATATTCCAGTATTCCTTTCTCGGTATAGCAGCCAAGCTAATAAAGCGCTATAATGTCAACAGGTTGTAGAAATTCCGAGACGTATAATTATCAATAGGGGCACGATTTCCAAAACCCTCAAATAGGGATCGGCTAATCAAGATTTATGGACAAACGGGCGGACTGAAGGCAAACCAGGTCCGCCGCCTGAACAATCTCTACCGTCGCAGAACCCCACCGTCCTTTGTCGTCTCGCCGGAACTCTCCAAGGCCATTAGCAGCCTCTCTTTTGAAATCCGCCGCCAGATCGGCCTCCTGATCGACCGCCAAGGCTGGATAACACATGTAATGGTCGGCAACCACCAGGCGATCGTGATCCCGAATCTTGAGAAATATCGATCCGGCGGGGGGCGTCTGAAAGGCCTCCGCTGTGTGCACACCCATCTCCAGCATGATCCCCTCACACATGACGACCTCATGGACCTGGCGCTGCTCAAGCTCGATATGATGGCTGCTATTACCATGGATAAAGAGGGCCGGCCGGATTATATTCATGCTGCCCATCTCCTTCCGGAAGGAATAGACGGAGAAAAGTGGCAGATACTTCCCCCTTTGCTCCCGTGGAACCCTGACGTTGATTGTCGGGCCCTGATTCGGTCTTTGGAATCGGAATTTGCCCGCAAGGTCTGGTCTCAGAAGGTGAAAAGGAAATGGGAGCGGGCCCTCCTGGTGAGTGTGAGCACAGCTCCGAGGCGCGTGGCCAAGGATTCCATGGTTGAACTCCGTGAGCTTGCCGAATCTTGTAATATAGCAGTCGTAGAGACGGTGATTCAACACCGGCAAAAGATAGATCCCCGCTTTCTAATGGGAGAAGGCAAGCTTAGCGAACTGGTTATCCTGGCCTTGCAGAAAGGAGCAGACATCCTGATATTTGACCAGGAGCTAAACCCCTCCCAGGTTCGCTCTATCACCGATCTTACTGATATGAGGGTTATAGACCGAACCCAGTTGATCCTGGATATCTTTGCCCAGCGAGCCCGCAGCCGCGAAGGAAAGATTCAGGTGGAGCTGGCCCAGCTCAAATACCTCCTTCCCCGGCTTGTAGGCAAGGGCACAGCCATGTCTCGACTCACCGGTGGCATTGGCGGCAGGGGCCCCGGCGAGACCAAGCTTGAAGTGGACCGGCGCCGCGTTAGGAATCGCATAGGTCACCTTGAGAAGTCGCTCCGCGAAGTCCAGAAACAGCGAGGACAGCGCAGGGCCAGGCGGAATAAAAGAGGGCTGCCGGTCATATCGATCATTGGATACACAAATGCGGGCAAGTCAACACTTCTGAATACCCTGACTAAGAGCTCGGTGCTGGTCGAGAGCCGTCTTTTTGCCACCCTGGACCCAACCAGCAGACGAAAAAAGTTCCCAAGAGACGTAGAAGTCATCATTACCGATACGGTCGGCTTTATCCGGCAACTCCCGGAAGAGCTGATAAGAGCCTTCCGTGCCACCCTGGAAGAACTGGAGGACGCGGATTTGCTCCTGCACGTCATCGATATCAGCAATCCAAGATTTGCAGACCAGATTGAATCCGTAGAACGTATTCTTGAAAGCCTGCACCTGGATCGAATTCCCGTACTGAGGGTCCTGAACAAGCAGGATCGTGTGGGTAGTGTCACCGTGAATAAGCTGTCCCGCACCTTGGACGCTGTGGCCATCTCAGCCAATGATGAGCGGACACTTACCCTCCTTCTGGACAAAATCGAATTCCACATAACGCGTGTCATAGGGCACTATTCAATTGAAAGGGGCTTGACAGGGAATAAGGGCTCTGTTATGGGTCATATCAAGAAGTTGAACCCTTGCCGTCTGGTAAGGGTTTTTCAATAAAGAGGCAAATAAGGCGTGACTTTTGCAAAGCATTCAATTTTGCTTGCCCTGTTAAATCTTTACTATTTAACCGGGGTCCAAGGTTGATGGTCTCGTAGAAAGTCGATCACATCGACGGTAAAGGAGATGTCCTGCAAATGTCTCAATGCGAATTAGAGGAAAGTGGTGTGAAGTCCTACCTGAAGGCAACAGTTCTGATCCTTATTGCTTATGCGGCCACCGGATGCTTGCAAAACCAGCAATTAGTCACATCTCATAGACCAGACCCCGAGCCGACCTCGCTCGCGTCGTCTCCAAACCATCCGGAGGAAACACCAGCCCTCGCTGCAGATTATGCCGGGAATCAGCCAGGTTTGGAGCAAACGCCCACTGCCGGTCAGGTTGGGATTCACATGTCCAGAGTGGCAAGGAAAGAATCTAAGAACACCCAGCAGATCCTGGACGAGGCGTTGGAGTTTTGTCAGACCTCGCAGGATTTTTGGGGACATGGCGATTTTGAAAATGCCATCGCTGCTCTGGATCAGGCCTATAACTTGATCTTAAGAGCAGATACCAATGACAACCCCAAGTTGATCCAACAAAAAGAAGACATTCGCTTCATGATCGGCAAGCGGATGCTGGAGATCTACGCCTCTCGGCATATCGTGGCCAATGGCAACCATGATGCAATCCCTATGGTCATGAATCGATACATCGAAAAGGAAATCAAGTTGTTCCAAGGCGTGGAGAGAGAATTCTTTGTGAGCTCCTATAAACGCTCAGGAAGATATCGGCCCGAGATTCTCAAGGCCCTGAAAGAAGCCGGACTCCCAAAGGAGATCTCGTGGCTTCCGCTGATTGAAAGCGGGTTCAAGGTAAAGGCCCTGTCCCGTGCTCGAGCACTGGGATTGTGGCAGTTCATACCTTCGACAGGCTACAAGTTTGGCCTAAAAAGGAACGAATGGATAGACGAAAGGATGGATGTCACCAAGTCTACCCTTGCAGCCATTGACTATCTTAAAGAACTTCATAACATATTTGGCGACTGGATGACTGTGCTGGCAGGATACAACTGCGGAGAGACAAGGGTGCTCAGGGTGATACGAAATCAGAATATCAACTATCTGGACAACTTTTGGGATGTTTTTGAAAAACTCCCATGGGAAACAGCACGTTATGTCCCGCGCTTCCTGGCAGCCCTTTTCATCATAAACGACCCGGAGAGATTTGGATTCGAGCTGAAAGATCTCGATCTACCCCAATCCTATACGAAGGTCACCGTTGCAAAGCAAATGCGGCTCAAAGATATCGCAAAGGTCATGGGCATCTCTCATACAAGCCTTGAGGATCTCAACCCTGAACTCCGCCACAAGGCAACACCCACTGACTCCTACGATCTAAAGATAGCGAAGGGCAAGCGTGCTCTTCTTATCGTGAGACTGGATGAAATCCCGGTGTGGACCCCACCCAAAAGGCTGTATGCCTATCACCGGGTTCGGCGGGGAGAGACGCTGTCACACCTGGCCGACCGCTACCGGACCAGTGTTCGTGCCATCGCTGCTGCCAATCACATCAGAAGGCGCGGTTTTATCAGGGCAGGACAGAGACTAAAGATACCCTTAAGGGGCAAAGGACGAGTTTACGCAAAGGCGAGAAAAGCTGTCAATTCCGGGCAATCAGGATCTATTATCCACCACATCAAAACGGGTGACTCCCTTTGGCTACTGGCTCGGCGCTACAACACAAACACCAGGGAGATCATACGTCTCAACAACCTTAAGACCACTCGTCTGCACATTGGACAGCGACTGGTTATCCGTAGAGGAACAGATGCGGTGCAAACCGGCGCGGATACCAACACATACCAGGTCAAGCGCGGCGATAGCCCCTATGAAATTGCCCGTAGCCATAACATGAGGCTGGAACGATTTCTCCGCATCAATGACCTCACGCCACGGAGCAAGATATACCCGGGCCAAGTGCTTGCGGTGGAGGTAAGATAGAGACTGCCCCCGTAGCTCAGTGGATAGAGCAAAGGATTCCTAATCCTTGCGCCGCGTGTTCGATTCACGCCGGGGGCACCAAATAAAAACAAGGGGTTAGCCATTATCGCTAACCTCTTTTTTAGTGCCAAAATCGGCTATTGTAACCTTTTTTGTAACCTTTTGGGCTTTCAAATACGCTTCCTGCTTCTGTGCGGCCAGCTTCAAATCAGCATCATTGACAATATTGTATCGTTCAAAAACTGATCGTGTTTTGTGGCCGCTCACCTTCATGGCGACACTTTCAGGTATGCCGGACCGGACCATGTTTCTCACTGCTGTACGCCTGAAGTCATGAAACAATCTTACACCGATACCGGCATCCTTGCAGGCCGTTTTCCATGCCTTGTCAAATCTCTTGACCTTATCGTCAGTGTCATGGTTCAAGAACACGTAGGGTAGCAGCCTCTTTGCCTGCTTCCGTAATTCCCATTGCCGATGAAAGACCTCTCTTAGCTCA
>JAQYWL010000527.1 GCA_030145035.1 Desulfobacteria bacterium
GCTGAATAGAAAAGGAAATGGTCATTCAAAGTTCGACATTGGCTTTTTTATTCGATTTTATAATAATTTGAGGAGCGGAGCGACATCATTATTCGACATTCGACGTTCAATGTTCGATGTTGGACGTTCATCTCCTACCTGGGTTGAGCGGTTCAACGTTCACGGTTCACGGTTGAAGAGCCCTAACTGGCTGTTAGCAAAAGGATGACGCGTCAATAAAGAAAGTTCACCGTTCAAAGTTCATAGGTTCAAAGGTTGTCAACCCTGAACCGTGAACCCTGAACCTGGAACCGATCACTTTAGGTTCTAGTTGGGCAAAGGGAATGATAGCTACGGCCCGGAAAAACATGATATCCATCAGATATATGCCACAGATCTTCTGTGCTGTCTCAATACTCTTTGGCATCTTTATCCAACCAAACATTACACTGGCCGCAACTACGAGTGACACCCCACGTTATGCCACCAGTTTCTTCTCTCTCACCGACCTGGAACGTGTGAAACAGGTTAATCTGGAACTTTCCGCGATTCTGCGGACCTATCCAACAATAAAGGTTTTCAACATAAAATGTATACCGGTTAAATCCAAGGGGAAAAAATATTTCCGTAGTATCGTTGTTACAGACCAAAAGGGGCTGTATGCACTGAAAAAGAGGGAACATGAAATTGGCAGGCTGTTAGAACAGAAGGCCTTGAGGGTATATGGTTTGACCATTGATGCAAAGCGTTGGGCATATCGGCTTGAGAAGCCGATCCCCATGAGAAAGCCTAAAGTTATCCCTCTGCGCAATTATGACAAGATCGATATACCCGGAGCCAGGGACAAAAAAAAGCGTTTTGTGATTTTGATAAGAAAATTTGCCGGTCTCCATGAAGCCAACCAATTTTGCCGGAAACTCGGGTCAAAAGGTATTGAGGTGATACTCGGATATCCTCGCAAGATTACAAGCGGCAGGAATGGGAGGAAGATCGACCGGGCCCCCTTCCGTATTTTTCTTAAGAATCTTGAGGGTACGGACCTTCTTTTCAAAAGTGTTCGCGAAGGAGACGAATATGTGAGGAAGAACAAAATAGACTTACGAGAAAAGATAGGGACATGGGCCTGGAAAATTTGTGATGCCGGATACAGTTGGCAGCTAATTCCCAAAAGGAAAGATAATCTCCTCCTCGGTTCTTTCCGGCTTGATCAGTTACCATCCAAAAAGGAACAGCTTAAGCCATACCTTGATGCCTTGGAAGAGAGAGGGATTCCATTCTATTTGACTACTGTAAGTGTAGATAAACGGACTTACCTGAGGGTAGTCCATATCGTTGCGGATGAATTACAAACCCAGATCGATATGGCGTTGGGAAGATTGGCTGAAGAGATCAACGATTTTTCCGTGGAATTAGGAAAAGAGTTTAATATTCGTCCAAAGAAGATACCAAAAGATGATCCGCTTGAAGGAGCAAAATTCACCCTGGACGATTTGTTAATGAGTGTATCTAAGGGAGGATATGGATTTCTTGAGGAAGAGACCGTCGGCCGGCGACAGAAAGGGGCTCCATTTTCTCTCGCATCAAAGGTGAATGGACTTCCGGTTAACGTGCGTGATCTTTTCATAGAACTTTTTTTGCCACGGATTCGCCCACTGCAAAATGACCTGAGAGGGAAAAATATGATCGGCCTGAAGGTCATTAAGATATCCATGCCTGGCAAGGGGGAATATACCTGTTTTGCGATTGAAGAAAACTACCAGGGGGAACACGTACCTCTTGCTGAAAAACTTAAAGCGACCGGGAAAATTCTTGGTTTTTTTGTCTACCGGCAAAACGACAAGGCAGACCTGAACCAATTGGCACAACTCGCTGCAAAAGATGAAATTAGAAGGCGGCAAGCCGAGGCTATGGATATCGTCAGATTAGAAAAGGATGAGGCCAGGCAGCGATTAGCTCTGGAGGCCGCGGAAAAGATGGCTCTCCGCCGGAAATTTACAGGCATCCAATACATTATTGACAATTTTGGTTACAGCCAACATCTACATCCTGTTATCTTACATAAAGATACCCTGGATAATTTTTCTTTTGTCGATGAGGCTATAAACAGCATTGACCTTACAGACTATCCAGACCTCTCGCCTACAATAAAGGCTTTGATGTGGGCCGAAAGTTCCGGAAATTCGCGCGCGATATCGAGTAGAAATGCACGGGGCCTACTTCAAGTAACACTAAAGGGCTATCTGCATACTCGCAGAAAATTTGCGGAATTAATCAGAATGGCTGAGAGGGCGGAAATGGTAGAAAGGGACGGACATTTGTCACAAGCACAAGAGATTTTTCCGCTTCCAAGTCGAAGGCTTCTTGAAAATGCCTGGCGACTGGTGGATCCGAGTACCGGTTACAAGGAAGCGGCAAAAGACCCGAGATTAAATATCTGCGAAGGGACCCTTCAGTTTTTGATAGATTATACCTTCTTTTCTCAACGATATATGAAAGCAAAACCAAAGGGGAAACGGTCTCTTTACTATCCATACCAATTAAAACGCAAAGAGAAAGATTATTATCCTGATGAAAAGAACATACTTGACGCGGAAATCGCTGCAATGGCGTCTTACAATTGCGGACGCTACGGAGTGATAAGGGCCATAAAAAGGAAAGGAAAGAATTTCATACGGGCGCTTCCTATTCAAACCCGGCAACACCTGGGCAATTACTTCATAACAAAACTAAGCCTGGATGAAAAGTATCTCGCGGAATACAAGACATATACAAATCATGACATTACGGTAAAGTCTCCACGGGAGCCATACCGTTTCAGAGGCAAGATCCGTGAGGTTGCACAAAAATGAGTGGCAGGCTGGTTGGGAATACTACTCAACCCTTGCGAAATTCGAGATCAAATCGAACACAAGGCTTCCATCCTGCCGCACAGGGGCCTGTATGGACAATACTGGCATGCCCTCTCTTGGTCGAGACCATCTGAGACGGGATATGGCTCTGCCCTGAATTGACCGGATGCAAGCACCTTGCCTAAACGTGCCACAGCTTCTTTCCACCTCTTCAGAACCTGGTCCCAGCTTCCTCCTGTTGGAGTAAGCTCCTTATGGGTAACCGCAGATGGTGTTTTCAGGGTTATATATCCGCCTGATATGTGCACGTCTGGTCCGAGCTCTTTTTCGACTTCGGCAATCCGGTGCTCTTTGGCAGCTTGCACATAGGCCGGGATCTGGGGGTCAATAAGATATTCGACCACAGCGTGTCTGGTGGGATGTTCTCCGCTCTTGTAGTCCCACAACACGAAGCCCTTGTCTTTGTGATAATCGATTCTATCTATACGGCCGGAAACAGAAAAGGGCCAGCCGGGAAATGTGAGCCCGTCAAAAGAAGATTCTTCGCACAACCAGAGCCAACCTTCGTCAAGGCGCTGTAGTTCAAGGTCTAACCACTGGGTCAGTAAGCCTGGCACTTCACTCCTGTCACCTATCCATCTGCGGCGTTCCACTGTCCAGCCGTGCCGGCCCAAAGCGTCTTTGCCCGTGTGGCGAGCCTCGCCGCGACCGGATGATGATACCAGCGCCTCGTCCGAACAGGCCTTGAGGAGCGTCTCCATGGCTGCCCTGTCCGTTTTTCCGGCCAGGCCTTTATCACGACACCTACGGGTGAAAAGGGCTAAGACCTTGTGGAGACGGTTTCCGCGGTCAAGGGGTGAGATTCCAATGATCAGTTCATCGAGCGGGAAGACCTGTAGGATAGTTTCTGCATAGAATCGGAATGGACAGACAAAGGCAGTAGAAAGGTGGGAGACAGACACGGTCTTGGAGAGAAGATGACCTTCAACCGGAGGATCAGCCGGCGGGAACATGGCAGGGCGCTCCAGACCTTTCTTGGCCCGTTGAAGCCATGCTGCCCGTGCCCAGACTGCGTCCGGTGCATTCCAGACATCGATTACATGGTGTGTCTCTTCAGCGACGGCCTGAGCCCAGAAGGCGGATGGAGCAAGGGGTTCGGCCGACTCTTCCTCGGGCCGAATCAGCGTGACATGAGGAGCGCATGCAAGAAGGTGGCGGAAGGCTTCCTGGGCGAACGTGAACTGACTTTCAGCCGTTGCTCCCTGGACCCGATGGCGCTCCCACACATCAAGGAAGGGAAGGGGACGAACAGACCTTGGAAGACTGCCGGCTGAAAGGCCAAGCACGTAAAGCTTTTCAAAGCTAAGCCCTCTGGACTCTATGATTCCCAGGACCTGAATACCTGCCTCCTCACTCCCACGGATATGCACCAGCTCCTCAGAGAGGAGGTGGTGCAGAACACCCATGAAGTCCGTAAGACCCATGTACGTTCCTTTCAGGTCCTCCCGGATGCGGTTCAATGTGGTCCTTAAGTGCCGCCAGGCACCTGTGTCTGCTTCATCTATAGTCACGGGAAAGCCAACTGCATCAAAGAATGTTTTTAGGGTACGGACCCACTCGGAACCAGTGCGAGCCGATACTTGCACAAAGGCGCGCAAGGCTTCCTCAAGCGTTGGCTCGCCTCCGTTCAAGAGCGCAAGCAGCTCAGGGGATTGAATTGAAAGTGCCTGCAAGAGAGGACGGAGGCCTGCGTCGATTCCCTGTGTACGCCACACACAGTCTGCCCGGGCTATTCGATCCCGCCCTGTTGCCCACCGGCCATAATAAGATGAAAGGAGCATGGAAAGCAGCAGGCTGCGAGGTTCCTCCCGTGCCCAGAAGCTCAGAGGAAGAAGTCCGGCTTGAATTAGCGATCTTTTTAGCAGGGGTGTTCCCATGGAGATGTTATATGCGGACAGGTTTTGATCAAGCGCCTCTCCCATAATTTCCCGAAAAGCCTGTCTTATGTATGGTGCGTAGATTTCAGTATCTGGCACCACTACTCCGATGCGGTTCAGAGGAATGGTCTGCGCATCCATGACCAATTGCCGAGTCAACCATGCCACCTCCTGTTTTCGGCTTGGCATAACCACCCCCTCTCTCTTTTCAGGGGTGCCCGCGGAAAGGTCGATCCGTCTCACCGCACATACGCTTGCCAGGCATTCAAAGAGCGCTTCTTCAATTGGGGCAGGGGCTTCAAAGGCAGATAGAACGACAGTCTCCGGCTTCGATACGGCGCCTTCTCGGATGGCCCGGGCAAGGTGCATAGGCAAAAGAGCAGGGTGAAAGCTTTTAAGGTCCTTGACCAGAGTCTCGAAGGTCTGCATTATCTCCTGGCGCCATGCAAGGAGCGGTGTGGCGGATGCTGCCGGGCCTTGAGTGGGAAGGCCGTGCCGGACCAGGACCGCATATGCTTCATTTAGGGCCTGAAATAACATCAAATCAGGCAGGAATGGCTCTGGTGGCGGCACGCGGCTTGATGCCTCCTTCCACAACGCGAGACAGCTCAGGTAGGATAGCGGACGTGTTGAAGGCCAGGTCATATTCCAGGCTTTCCAGATCCAGGCATTCAGGGTCAGGATATCCGGTGAAGCCCAACCCATCTTGCCAGCGGCCATCCGGGACTCCCTGTACCGGTGCTTGAGATGACGGGCAAGGCGACCTCCAGAGGTGAGGATCAATGTGCCTGGCTGGCATGCAGAAAGGACTGCGGTCTGGAAGTCTTCGTTATTGTGGTAGGCCATCAGGAATTGTGCCGAAATTATTGAAAATAAGTATAGGATGTCTTGACAAATCGAGTTTTCTTACATTACAATTTTCGTAACTACTCAGGTTGTCAGGTTCACGGTTCAAGATAAAAAGGTTCAACGGTTCAAGGGTTCAGCGGTTCAGGGGTTAACCGTGAACCTTGGAACAGTGAACCTTGGAACAGTGAACCTTGGAACTTTGAACCTTGGAACTTTGAACCTGAGTAGTTACCAATTTTCTATATGTGAGTTCAAGTGAGTATATTTTCTGATCGAAAGGATAAGAAAGAACAATGGCAAACTTCTTGGTAACCGGCGGGGCCGGATTCATTGGGTCAAACCTTGTACATGCGCTCCTTAGCAGAGGCGATAATGTGCGTGTCCTGGACAATTTTTCCACCGGGAAACGCGAGAATCTTGACTTTCCTGATGTGCCTCGCGATCTCGTGGCCAACCTTGAAATCCTGGAAGGAGACATTGCAGATCTTTCCACTTGTAATAAGGCGGCCGAAGGCATCGAGTATGTGTTGCACCAGGCTGCTATACCTTCTGTCCCAAGGTCTGTAGCCCTTCCACTTGAGTCTAACAGTGCCAATATTGACGGGACACTTAACCTTCTGGTGGCAGCACGGGACGCAGGAGTAAAACGGCTGATCTTCGCGTCTTCATCTTCCGTGTACGGTAATGCCCCGGGCTTTCCGAGGCAAGAAACAATAGCCCCCGACCCCCTTTCACCGTATGCTGTGCAGAAGGTGACCGCGGAACACTACCTGCGCGTCTTCTACGAGCTTTACGGCCTTGAGACCGTATCACTTCGATATTTCAATGTTTTCGGCCCTCACCAGGACCCTGATTCAGACTATGCGGCAGTGATTCCTCTATTCATTAAGGCGTTTCTCACAGGCACTCAGCCGACCGTATTCGGCGATGGTGAACAATCCCGCGATTTCACCTATGTGGATAATGTCGTTTATGGGAACCTGCTTGCGGTCGAGGCCCAGGATGCCCCTGGCAAGGTCATGAACCTTGCCTGCGGCGGCCAGCTCACCCTGAACCAGCTCTTAGCCCTGTTGAAAAAGATTACAGGGTCGGATGTGAAGGCAGTCTATACCGATCCCAGGCCTGGCGACGTGCGCCATTCCTGGGCTGATATCACTCTGTCCGAGCAGGTCCTGAATTACAAAACCCAGGTCCCCCTTGAGGAAGGCCTCCGCAGGGCCGTGGATTACTTTGGGGCCGTATTTCGGTTGTAAACAAAAAATATCGACCTGTGCGGTTACATATCAGATTATGCAAAACACGCAAAAAAGAATTATCACGAAAACACGAAAGGTTGAAAACACGAAAAAAATCTTAGCAACTTGATTTCCAGGTCTTATTTCGTGTTTTCGCACTTTCGCACTTTCGTGATAGATTTTGGCATCCTTCATTTTCGCCATAAAGTAGTTTACACTTTTTTTCACCACCCCAGGTTTCAGTGTTCAGGTTTCAGATCTCGCGTTTGTCGCTCCTGACACCTGACACCTGACACCTGACACCTGACACCAAAAAGTAGGAACAAAAGAACTTATCTATTGGCGCCCGTATCCTTGATAAGTGTAAACCAAGGAATGAAGGATGCCTAGATTTTCAATAGGTTCTTAAC
>JAQYWL010000157.1 GCA_030145035.1 Desulfobacteria bacterium
CGATGTGTTAGTCGATGCAGGCACCGATGGCCAACAAGCGAGAACCGACAGTTATGTCTTGGTGTTAAATGCCGCCGATGGTACAACGCTTGCCAATGCCACCACCTTCGCCCTTGCTGACAACGGCCTCATAGGCATTGTCGATAATATTGATCAATACCTGCTCGATCTGTCTTTTGTCGGCAAATATCTTTGTAACGTCGACCATTTCCAGTTTCAGTTCGATATTGGCACCCCGGCACCTGGATTCATGAAGTGAAAGGACAGTTTCTATGGAATCCTTAAGATCATAAGATGCAAATTCCGGCCTTGTTTCTCTGGCGTAGTCGAGCAGGGCCATGGTGATCCTGTTGGCGCTTCTGGTGGCCTCCTCAATGGCCCGAGCACGCTCCATGATGAATTCATAAGAGGGCTTTTTACCGTTTCCAATACGTTCGGTAAGCCTTTGGGCCTCAATGAGGGTCGGAGCCAACTGGTTCTTGATCTCATGTGCTACGCCTGCGGCTAAGCGGCCGATTCCAACATGTTTTTCAGCCATAACCAACTGATGCTGAAGTTTTCTTATTTCTGTCATATCCCTGGCCGCAGCAAAGACCCCTTTTACCCGTCCTTCCTCATCTTTGTAGACCGTGGCATTATAGGACACAGGCGTTTCATCGCCAGCCTTCGATTTCATGACCAGTTCATAGTTGGTCACCTTGCCCTCCTCAAAAGACCTTCGTACTCCCTCGGCCGCGTTTTCCGGGTCGGTAAAGTAATTGCGGAACTGGCTGCCGATCAGTTCTTTACGGCCGCACCCGGTAAGCCTGACCGTTTCTTCATTGACATCGGTTATGATTCCTTGTTCATCAAAGGTGACCAATGCATCGAGGCTGCTTTCGATCAGGCCACGGGTGTAAGCGTGGGCATCACTGAGCTGTTCGGTCCTTCTTTCGACCAACCGTTCCAGATTCTCCATATGCTCTTTGATCTCCCGCTCCATCATCTTTTTTTCGTCAATGTCCCGGGATATGCACCTGGTCCTCAAGGGGTTGCCCGCTTCATCGTATACCATAGTGGACGAGTAGCTGGCTTGGAGGATAGATCCGTCTCTTCTTATGAACTGGCGATCCTCATTTTCTACTTTTTCACCTTTAATAAATCTTGGAAATCTCTCTTTAAACGCTTTAGCAGAATCTTCGGTTAGGAACCTGGTTATATGTTTGCCTATCAAGTTTTGCTTGTTATAGCCCAGCATGTCAGCCTGGGTTTGGTTCACCCCCACAATGTAGCCACTCACGTCAAGAGATTGGTACATGTCCGGGGCATTCTCGTATAAGTCCCTATATTTTTCCTCAATCTGCATAAAATCCCAGAATAGCCGGGCACTTACGTGATCCATCACCTTCACCCGGGGAGGCCGGCTTTTCAAGAGGTCATCTAAAACCTCATCACTTCCGGTCAGTTCAATAATGATGTCTAAGCCCTCAATTTCATAAAGGTCCCTATATCCTTCAGTAATGTGCAGCCCCAATTGCGCAGCGTACCATCCTGCCGGCGCTTCTGGGTTTCGGATCGCCACGCCCAGGATCTTCATCTTTAGCTCACTAAACGTATCAGCCATGATCAATTTTATGACTGCCTCGCTCCCGGGGCCGCCGCCAACAATGGCAACATTAAACCTCTGTCTCTGGTTCTCTTTCATGGGTTGCTCAATAAAATAGCCCAGCGATTTTATGCGACGCGGCTGCGACGCCCAACCCTTCTGCCTTAAGCGGAGCCCTAACCCTCTCCCACCAGAGCAAAAAGGTCGACGCGGTGGCCGACCCCTGGCCCAGACCGGGTTTTTCACTCTGTGGCATTCTCCATCTTCTGTCGCGCCAGGGCGGGCCGGGTTTTTCTTTTGGAGGCATTGTCCAACTTCCCTGGCCCAGACCCTGGCCCAGACCGGGTTTATCGGGCCTGGCAGTTATTTTAAGCACGTCGCGCCAGGGCGGGCCGGGTTTTTTTGTGTGGGGCATTCTCCTGCTTGTGTCGCGCCAGGGCGGGCTGTCGCGCCAGGGCGGGCCACCGTGCCCGCCAGCCCGCTGTAAAATTTTTGAGACGTTCTATGCCATTCTACTATTCAACAATAGATTTTGCAATTCTTTTCAGCTTGATCCCGTTATCCCCTATCGAAGACCCGTAGGGTGGCATTTTACATGCCACCGCGGCGGGCGGATATAAAATCCGCCCCTACGTAGGTCTTAGAGAAAGCTCGCGGGAAAGGAGGGGTTTCACGGCCCCCAATGGTGCTTGACTATAATCTGAAAAGTGGTTAATAGGCTCCCTATGAAGCAAGAACTTGCCATTCTAATCCGGCAGGCCCTGCAATCTGCTTTTGAGGCCGGGATCCTTCAACGGGAAGACCTCCCGCGAATGGACCTGGAGATTCCCAGGATTGCGGCCCATGGCGACTTCAGCACCAATGTTGCCATGACGATGGCGGCATCTCAAAAGAGAGCGCCGCAGGAAATTGCAAAGATCATCATTGATCATATTGAGGACCCCGATCATTTGATCTCAAAGATGGAGGTGGCAGGACCCGGATTCATCAACTTCCTCATTGCCCGGGACAAATGGCACGAGGTTCTTAAAGCCGTGCATGAGAAGGATACAGCCTACGGCACCTCACAGGTGGGCCTTGGAAAAAGGATACAGATCGAATTTCTTAGCGCCAATCCCACCGGCCCTCTCCATGTGGGCCACGGACGATGTGCTGTGGTCGGTGACACCCTGGCAGCCGTATTGAAGGCAGCGGGTTATGAGGTCGAGAAGGAATACTATGTGAACGATTCCGGGCGTCAGATTCGCACCCTTGGTGAATCCGTATTTGTTCGCTATCAGCAGCTCCTTGGAAAAACCCTCGATTTGCCGGCAGAGGACTATCAGGGAAATTACATCAAGGACCTGGCCCGCATACTCCTTGATCAAGAAGGGGAACGTTTGCTGGACATGCCCGAGGAGGAGGCCGTCACACTTTGTGCCAGATTTGCGGCCATGAAAATCCTTGCAGGGATTCGGGAAGACCTAATGGCCTTTGGTGTCTCCTTTGGCCACTGGTTCACTGAGCAGTCCCTCTATGACTCAGGCGCTGTCCAGGCCGTGATCCAAGATTTCAAGAGCCGGGATATCATCTATGAACATGATGGGGCCCTGTGGTTTCGGACCAAGGACTTTGGTGATGAAAAGGACCGGGTCGTGGTTCGGGCCAATGGCTTAACTACATACTTTGCCTCAGACATTGCCTATCATAAAGACAAGTTTGAGCGAAAGTTCGACCGCATCCTTGATATCTGGGGAGCAGATCACCATGGCTACGTTTCTCGGGTTTCAGCTTCGATCCGGGCCTTTGGATACGACAAAGACCGGTTTCAGGTCCTTCTCGTTCAATTGGTTAACCTCCTTCGAGACGGCAAACCTGTGACCATGTCAACACGGGCCGGCGAATTCGTTACCCTGAGGGAGGTCATAGATGAGGTGGGGCGGGATGCAGCACGCTTCTTATTCTTGTTGCGCCATTATGAGAGTCCGCTTGACTTTGATCTGGAACTGGCCAAAAAGCAGTCCAACGATAATCCAGTCTACTATGTGCAATACGTCCATGCAAGAATTTCCAATATTCTCAAGAAGGCCGAAGAACGGGGTTACACGGATATTGACTGGCACGACGACTTCTCCAGGATATTGACTCTCCCTGAGGAGATCCAGCTTATAAAGCTCATGGCCCGTTACCCAGATGTGGTGGCCATGAGCGCCCGTTTGATGGAGCCTCATCGTATTCCGTTCTACATGAAGGAATTGGCAGCAGCCTTTCATGCCTACTATCACGATCGCAACAAGCACAAGGTGGTAAGTGATGATGCCAAGCTTTCGGCAGCAAGACTATACCTGGTTTCTGCTATTCGAATTATCATGAGCAATGGGCTGGCCCTGATGGGCGTGTCGGCACCGGAAAGGATGTAAAAG
The DNA here is from genome assembly GCA_030145035.1 of Desulfobacteria bacterium. GTDB lineage: Bacteria > Desulfobacterota > Desulfobacteria > Desulfobacterales. The sequence goes on from JAQYWL010000157.1 coordinate 3,988, forward strand.
CCTCAAATTGGAGTGATGGAGTATTGGAGTGATGATAGAAGCGATACGGGCGGACGCGGTGGCCCGCCCTCTGTAGAGTCGGCCACCGCGCCGACTTTTTGGCCGTAGTTTACCCTTGATTAATGATATGCAGGACAAATCCGAAATGCTGTAGTGGTGGCAAAAAAAACAACAAACAAACAAAAACCGTCAGGACAAAAGAAGGGGCCGGCCCTTCAGCTCACCCGCAAACAGCTCTTTCTTTGGTTGGGGCTCGCATTTCTTGCGATGGCTTGGATGTTCACCCTGGGTATTTTAGTGGGGCGCGGTCTTTCTCCGGTGCGTTTTGATGTGCAAAAACTCAAGAAAGAGCTTATGGCTTTGAAACAGGGGGCCTTGAAAAGAGATCAGGCACGCTTCAAGATTGAGACAGATAACCTTTCCGGGAACCCGGACCTTGATTTTTACAAAATCCTTACAGATAAGAAGGAAGAGGCACGGTTTAAGTTTGCAAAAGCTGGCGAGCAGACAGCAAAGCCCGACGCAAGATCCCCGGAAGCTTCTGAAGCAAACAATATGGCAGGGCAGGGGCTTTTGACCATTCAGGTGGCATCGTTAAAGAATGCCGCGAAGGCCAGGCAGGTGGTAGCCCGTCTCAAACGTAAAGGGTATGAGGCCTATGAGGTAACAATAAGCGTGCCTGGAAAGGGGACCTATCATAGGGTGCGGGTGGGCCATTTTGCGGATTCCAGCGAGGCCGGCCGGGTGGCTGCAAGGCTTAAGCGGGATAAACTTGAAACAATGATTGTGCGGGAATAAAATCGCTCCGCGATTTTATATGACGCGGCGCCGACTTCGCCATAGTAGCCCTTTCA
>JAQYWL010000445.1 GCA_030145035.1 Desulfobacteria bacterium
GAAACAGCCATACTGTTCGGAATACTGTGCTGGTCTACCTTTCACGACCGCCATATCCTGGTACTCGTCACCTTCTTGACCATGATAGGCTCATTCATGGTCAGTTATGCCCGGGCCAGGGCCGAGGGGCTGAGTATCTCATGCAAGGTAGGTCTTTTTACGCGACTGGAACGCTTTATTGTCCTGACCCTTACACTGATCACCCAACAACTCCTTGTCGGTCTCACTATTCTTGCCTTCTTGACGAATTTTACTGCCCTGCAGCGCATGTTCCATGTCTACAGGCAGTCGCTGAATCAGTAATAAAATCGCGAAGCGATTTTATATTTGGATTTGACAAAAACTGCTTTTGAGCAGCGTAGCTGCGTCGCATAAAATCGCTTCGCGATTTTATAGAGGTGTGAATATGTATTCTAGAATGCTCGTGCTTCGATTCCCAAAGACGGAAGTAGAAAAACCGATCGTCTGTTACCTGGCCAGTGACTTCAACCTCACATTCAATATCCTTAAGGCGACCATACTGCCCCGCAAGGAAGGGGTCATGGTCATGGAACTGTCCGGGACAAGAAAGGACTTTAAAAAAGGGGTTCAATACCTGAAAGAGCACAGGGTGCAGGTACAGGCAGTTGGCCAGGACATCAAGCGCAACACAACCAAGTGCACCCACTGCGGGGCCTGCACTGCAGTCTGTTTCACAGGTGCTTTATCCATCAAGCGGCCTGAGATGACTGTTGTCTTCAATCACAAAAAATGCAGCGTATGTGCTCTTTGTGTCCCAGCCTGTCCCCCCAGGGCCATGGAGGTTCGCACCATAGGAAATACAATCCTGAAATGAAAAAAACCGTGGCCGTTGCCTTGAGCGGCGGTCTTGATTCCGCTGTCTCGGCTGCCCTCCTCAAAAGGAAGAACTACCGAGTCATTGGACTTCATTTCCGAACCGGTTATGAATTTACCCCCGTCGAAGCAACCCCATCCGGGCCATTGTCCCATATCAATTCTTCGGCTCAGAAGATTTCAGACCAGATCGGGATTCCCCTTGAAGTCATCGATTGTTCCGAAGCTTTCCATAGGGAGGTTGTCCACTACTTTACCGAGACTTACCGGTCAGGACAAACGCCGAACCCGTGTATGGTCTGCAATCAGCGTATCAAGTTCGGGCTTATCCTGGAAAGTGCCAGGGAGCTTGCCGCCTCAACCATGGCAACAGGCCACTATGCCAGAATACGCCAGGAAGCAACCGGGCACTTTTCCCTCCTGAAGGGAGTGGACCGGGCCAAAGACCAGTCCTACTTCCTGGCTCTCCTGACACAACGACAACTGAGCCAGGCCATGTTTCCCCTGGGAAGTTATACTAAGAACCAGGTACAAAAAATGGCCAAGGCATGGGGGCTCACATCGTGCCTTGCGCGCGAAAGCCAGGAATTGTGTTTTGTACGACATCAAAGCTATAAAGAGTTTCTTTCCAAGTCGGCAGGATTTCCCCGTGAACCCGGGCCGATTACAAACACCAGGGGTCAGACCATAGGACAACACCAGGGCCTACATGCCTACACCGTAGGACAGCGCAAAGGGATCAGCATACCCGGGCCATTCCCATACTATGTGATTCATCTTGATAAAAAGCAAAACCGGCTTGTCATCGGATCCAAATCCGAGTTGGCAGCCACAGAATGTATGGTGACCCACATCAACTGGATTGAGACTGAGCCCCCGGACAAACCCTTATCAGTCCAAACCCGTATCCGCTATCGTCACCGAGAAGCGGAGTCCATCCTGACGCCCCTTGACCGTTACACAGCCACGGTTCGGTTTTCCAAAGCCCAGTACGCCATTACGCCCGGCCAGGCCGCTGTCTTCTATGAAGGCGAACGGGTCCTTGGCGGCGGTTGGATCGCCGACCATTTCCATCACTCCCATGCCTCCGGGGCGTAGTTCCCTTGGGCCGGAGTCCAAACCCACCCCGTTCAAGGGCGAGGCCAAACAACAGGTGCTGAGCCAAGAGCCTGCGTGTTTTCAGATCACGCAACGCATTTGGACGCAAAAGGAAAAGTTTGGTAGGTTTGATAAAGGCGAGATTCTATGGTGACACGTGACTGAAACCTATTACAATGACCTGGCTCCATATTACAAATTCATTTATCCAGACTGGGAAGCCAGTGTCAAGCGACAGGCTGCCGCTATAGATAGTGTGATCACTGAATTCTTCGGGCACGAGGTTCAACACATCCTGGATGCAGCTTGCGGAATTGGCACTCAGAGCATAGGGCTGGCTGAGCTTGGATACACGGTCACGGCATCGGATATCTCTCATGCCGAAGTAGAAGAGGCCCGAACCGCAGCGTCGAAACGCGGGCTAAATATTGAATTCCATGTCGCTGACATGCGGAAGCTGCGGTTGACTTACCAAAAACAGTTTGACGTTGTGATTGCTTGTGACAATTCGGTGCCTCACCTGTTGAATGATGCTGAAATACTTCGGGCCTTTGAACAATTCCATTGGTGTACGGAGCGAGGCGGTGGCTGCATCATCTCAGCTCACGACTACGCAAAGATGAAACGCAGCAGGAAAAGGCTTTATCCCCGTTTGCCACACGAAACTTCAGCTGAGCGCATCCTCATGTTTGACGTTTGGGAGTTTGATGGAGATTTTCAGGAAATTACAACCTATGTTGTTGAAGACAAAGGCCAGCCAACAGCTCGAACGCGGGTGATTCGGGGCGGGCGTTGTTATTGCGTTACCACTGCCAGGTTACGAAAGTTGCTCACACAGGCTGGTTTTAGCGACGTGAAGACGTTGAGAGACAGGTTCTTCCAGCCGTTAATTGTTGGCGTTAAAGAGTAGCTCGTCTCAAAGAGACCAAGGTTTACGATATTGATACAGGCCAGGGCATGTCCCTCGCCAATAACGCATAAGTGGCAAGATTCAAAATGCAAGAGCCCTTCTTCGAATCCATAAGATATGTCTTAGGTGGAGCCACCTGAGCCCAGGCTGTCCTCCTGGCAACCGGGTGCCTTCTAAGTTTAGAAGACAGGAATATACTAAGAGCAGCTACTGGACTGGGTGGTGGTATTGGCCACGAGGGAGATACCTGCGGTGCCCTCACCGGGGGAGTCTTGTCTTTGGGTTTATATAACCAGGATCATGACTCCGACCGCTTGTGCCGTGACTGTGTTAAGTATTACCGGAGATTTGTCAGGCGTTTTGGTAGTAGCAAATGCAGGGATATTACTGGCGTAAGATTTAAGGAAGGCTACGACATTAGGCGTTTTTTCCTGAAAGGAATCAGGTGCCTGAGAGTTGTTTACACCTCCATAAAATCTGTCTTTGACATCATGCAAATACCTGCTGGGAGGCTCTCTTCAAAGTGTACATATCGGATAAAGCCTCCTTTCGGTACGGAGCAGTTTTATTGCGCCAACGCTGTACTGTTACGAATTGAATCCCGGCTTGACCTTAACTTAGGTTCCATTCTAAGGGTGAGCCAAGGTTTTTCTGGAGGCATAGGATTTCAGGGCGATGTATGTGGTGCATTGATGGGTGGAGTTTTGGCGCTGGGCATAGCGTATGGACCGGAATTACAAATGACACAGCCTACAAAGCTCTTTAGAACCGGGCTGGTGGCCATGAAGGAAGGAGGCAAGGTTTTTCAAAATGAGCATCTTCACCCATCTTTTAGAACCAGCCTACATGTAGGCAAGCTTTATGGAAAATTCGTATCGGAATTTGGCAGTGCGGATTGTATTGATATTTTGGGTAAAGTTTCCCGGTCGAAAAACAGGGACTTTTGTGAAGAAATTGCCCAGAGTACCGCTCAATTAGCATTGGATTTCATATCGGATTTGGATATTTGTAGAAGACAATTTTGGTTCTTCACGGATTAGTGGGAAATAATTTCAATTATCACCACCCCAGGTTTCAGGTTTCAGGTTTCGGGTTTCAGGACTGAGAAATGCAATATCTGAAACTTAATCACTGAAACCTGCAACCTGAAACCTGAAACATGAAACCAAAAAC
>JAQYWL010000557.1 GCA_030145035.1 Desulfobacteria bacterium
CGGGATCGCTTGTGCGACGTACCGACGTACGTCTCCGCGCAATCCCTTGAGTTCCTTGACCTTGCGAAAAATTGCTCATTTCTGAATTGGAAACTGACGCCAGTGCCCAGTGTTGTGAGATTCATTTCCGGATGGGCACTAGAGTAGTAAAGTCGCATAATCGTGAATCGTGAATCGGAAATCGAATAACGAATAACAGATAACAGATAACGAATAACGGTTTAGCGCAAGGTTGCGCCTAGCGGCTTTCGAGCCGCGAAGGTCGCTGCAAGAATGCCGATCCCACAAATAACGAATGACGAGAGACAAACCTCTGGAGGAGACAATGGACGGGACACTGCTGAACATCGGGTTTGGAAATACAGTCGTTGCCAGTCGTATAGTGGCTATTGTGACGCCAAGGTCGGCTCCTATGAAGCGGCTCAAGGAGGATGCAAAACAGGGAAAGCGGTTGATTGATGCCACTCAGGGGCGTCGCACGCGGTCTATCATTATTACCGATACCAACCACGTTATTCTTTCGGCTACTCAAGCCGAGACCATATCGCAGCGGTTTGTGACCGGCTTTGAGTTCAAGGAGGACAAGAAAAGGACTCCGGAGACTATGTGATTGCGTCAAAAATTGTGCAAAATAATGTATGGGAATCCCTTTTTTGGCTTATAGACATTCGTCTAAGGGTTGCGGTTGCGCGGCACGTTTCGGTGCTCGGCCCGCCCTGGCGCGACACGCTCGCGAGAGGCTATCACGCTCCTTAACCCGGTCTGGGCCAGGGTTTGCGTTAGACGTTTTTGAAGAATGCCGCAACCGGCAGCCGTTAGACGTAACGAGCGGCGCAACCGGTAGCCGACAGACGTTACCTGAACTTGACTTATGGCCAAAAAAGGACATCTGTTCATCATATCTGCACCTTCTGGGGCAGGGAAATCGACCATCCTGATGGCGGTCTTGAAAAAAGATCCACACCTCCGATATTCGATTTCTTGCACTACGCGTCCCCCTCGTGGCAACGAGCGAGATGGCGTGGACTACTATTTTATCAGCAATGCTGCCTTTCGCAAGAAGATAGACTCCGGTGAATTGGCAGAATGGGCGGAAGTGCACGGCCACCTGTATGGCACGTCGGCCGGATTTCTGGACGACTGTCTTCACCGGGGCTACGACATCCTGTTCGACATTGACGTTGAGGGTGCCAGAAAACTCTACGGCAAATATCCTGAAGCCACTTTGGTCTTCATAGCACCGCCATCCATGGAGGAACTAGAGCGGCGACTTGCTGAACGGGGTACGGATTCAGTCGAGGCGATTGAGCAGCGTATGAAGAACGCCAGGGCAGAGATGGCCGAGGCTAAGTTGTATCATCATGTGATCGTCAATGATGATCTGGCCCGGGCAGTTTCAAAACTGAAAGCTATTATCGAAAAAACACGCTCGCAGGAATGATCGTGTCCGATTACTGGGGTATTTTTATCTCTCACAGAGCCCGCCAGGCGCAGAGTTTATTGAGCTGAATCCTTGAGGGGAGGATTCAGCTCAAACAGCCATCCCGCTACGCGGGACATGTTCACTGACCCAATGCTTATGTCTTTGATCAATGTTGGCATACCCCAAGGTACAAATGTCCGCCTGAGGCGGACTGAGCGTTTTGTCTGATTTTTCGTCCCTCCCCCGTTAAATGCGGAGCCTATTTAACCGGGGTCAAAAAATCAGACAAAGTCTTTCATCTCTGAGGGCTCTGTGAGCTCAAGCGACTGAAAGGAGCGGGCGAGAGACTGAACCGCATGATTGAGTGTGAGTGATCTTCTTTATGGGATCCATCCGGTTTATGAGGCCCTGGTTGCAGGGCGGCGGGTATTTAAAAAGCTGTATGTATCAAAGAGTCGTCAGATTAGACGTATTCGCGACCTTTTGGAACGGGCTCAGGCCGAAGGGCTTCCGATCCAATACAAAGAGCCAGACTATTTTAGATCTCTACTTGGCGGGTCGGTACACCAGGGAGTTGCGGCCCGTGTCAGTGGTTATCCGCTGGTAGATGCAGGCGCTATCCTGAGAAAGGCCGAAACCGATGATGAGCTTCCGATAGTTTTGGCCCTGGACGGGATTGTAGATCCGCAAAACACGGGGTCGCTTATCAGGACGTCACTCGCTATGGGCATCCATGGCGTTATCCTTGCCAAAAACCGTTCTGCCCCTTTGTCCCCCGCGGTTTCAAAGGCTTCTGCCGGAGCCATGGAACATATGTTGATAGCACGGGTTCCCAACCTTGTGGCAGCCCTGAAGGGACTCAAGAAGGCAGGGCTTTGGGTGGTGGGGGCCCATGCAGGTTCAGAGCAACGGGCTGATCAGGCTGATTTCAATGTCGGCTTGGTCCTTGTCATCGGGGGTGAGGGCAGAGGGATACGCTCCTTGGTTCGAAAAACTTGTGACTATCTCGTATCCGTTCCCCAGAACAAGGTGGTTGACTCGCTCAATGCTGCGGTGGCTGGGGCCATCGTCATGTATGAGATTGTGCGGCAAAGAAGAAAGTGAACTTTAGGCACTCTTCAACTTTTTGATATGGATTCATATTCGAAAACATACGACGTTATCGTGGTGGGGGCTGGCCATGCCGGATGTGAGGCTGCCCTGGCTGCAGCCCGGCTGGGACATCTCACTCTGGTGGTTACAGTTAATGTGGACCACATCGGAGAGATGTCATGCAATCCGGCCGTAGGAGGTTTGGCTAAGGGTCATCTTGTGCGTGAGATCGATGCTCTGGGCGGGGAGATAGCCAAAAACATTGATGCCACTGGCATCCAGTTTCGTCGTCTAAATACGAAGAAAGGGCCTGCCGTGCAGTCATCCAGGGCCCAGGCCGACAAAGAACAATATCGTCTTCGCATGAAGCAGGTTCTGGAGGGCCAGGACAATCTCGACATCAAACAGGGGTTGGCGGATGCGCTGATTGTGGAGGATGGCGCGGCCAAGGGAATCATAACCAGTATTCAGGAGAGGTTTTTCGGAAAAACAGTCATTCTCACCACTGGCACTTTCCTGAAAGGGCTGATCCACATAGGGTTGAAGAATTTTCCCGCAGGCCGAATGGGGGATCCCCCTTCGAACAAGCTTTCAGACCATCTTAGAGACTTAGGTTTGAGAATAGGTCGTCTTAAGACCGGGACCACCCCCCGGCTGGACGGACGCACGATCGATTTTTCCAGGCTCACGCCTCAACATGGGGATGAACCGCCGGTTCCCTTCTCCTTTGAGACAAAATCGATTACTCAGAAGCAGGTCCCGTGTTACATTACTTACACGAACAAGAGGACCCATGAGCTGATTAAGACAGGTCTTGATCGTTCTCCCCTTTTCACCGGGGTTATTAAAGGGGTCGGGGCACGCTATTGTCCATCGATTGAAGATAAGGTCGTTCGGTTTCCGGAGAAATCCCGCCACCAGATTTTCCTTGAGCCCATGGGACTTGGAACGACTGAGATTTATCCGAATGGCGTTCCAACAAGCCTGCCGGTGGATGTGCAAATCAAGATGCTTCGGTCTATTGAAGGGCTTGAACAGGTAGAAATTGTACGGCCGGGCTACGCCATTGAGTATGACTATGTAGATCCTGTGCAGATCCAGCCAAGCTTAGAATGTAAGGCCATTCGAGGGTTATTTTTGGCGGGCCAAATCAATGGCACCTCTGGGTATGAGGAGGCGGCAGGCCAGGGGATCATGGCCGGTATCAATGCAGTGCAGCGCGTAAGAGAAGAACCTCCAATCGTTCTCAACCGCGAACAGGCTTATATTGGTGTGATGATCGATGACCTGGTGACGAAAGGGACCCAGGAGCCCTATCGAATGTTTACCTCAAGGGCCGAGTATCGTCTTCTCCTCCGGGAGGACAACGCAGACTTGCGTCTTCGCGAACTTGGACATCAAATTGGTCTTGTGTCTGATGCACTTTACGAAAAATTCAGACAAAAACGTGAGGGGATTGAGAGACTTTTGGCTCTCCTTTCAGACGTTCGTCTAAACCCACAGCCAGATGTGATCCACACCCTTGAAGACCTTGGACTTGGCTCTATCAGTCAACCAGTCACCTTGAAGGACCTGCTAAAAAGACCTGGAGCCGAGTTTGAAGATATTGCAAAG
>JAQYWL010000147.1 GCA_030145035.1 Desulfobacteria bacterium
AAACACACACCTGACAAAACAGTGCCATCAAGCATGCCTACCCTAAAAGATATTTTAAATGAGATAAGCGCTATTATCATTGGAAGATAAGTCGGCATTCGTCTCATTTAGACAAGATGACGACGTCAGTCAATCTCGCGGCGATGGAGTGATTGTGGGAAGACCTCTGTCGCAGTCCTGAATCTGTTCCCTCACATCCTTGGCACGGAGACATCCTGTCAGCAAGGGAGAGACGAATCAGGGAATGCAGGGCCGAATTTGCCGCCTTCGATGCACCCAAGGACAGCATCAGGAAGTCCATCAAATAAGTACTGGCGGAGCGAAATGGACCGGTTCTCTGTAAAAATTCGTGGTATTTGTAGAAATGACGTCAAGAAAATGAACAAGTTCTTCGCCAGTCTTATCTCTCTTAAGAAAGCCAAGATAATCTTCATAAGAAGGAAGGTTTAGAAGGCGAAGCCTCTTATTGATTCTCGAACTGACAAGGGTGATCTTTTTATCGGAAAGGCTAATGCCGCTATTTTCGTAAACAATTGTTCTTAGTCTGTCAAATACTGTCTTGTCCACGACATCCTATCCTGGTAGCTCTTATGCCTTTTCTGTTTGTTCTACTTCATCCGTATGGATGAAAGACGATAGTCTCCAACTAATCTTTGTGCATCTGTTCCGAGATTTTTTGTACAGATTCCAAGACTTGGCGCATGATGTCGTTTACGTCTTCTTCTTCAAAGCCCAGAAATTCCAAGGCCTTGTCGTCCATCTTATACAACATGCCATCTATGCCGAGTCCCAGGCCGGTCATCATGGCTATGGCATCTGCCGTATGAACGATGTAAGCCAACTCGTTGCCTTGTGACCGTGATGGAATGATGTATGCCAAATCATGCAAAAATTTTTCTCATTTCTTCCATACGTCCTTTTACCTGGTCTTTAACTTGAGCGATCATCCTAGAATTCAGTCTCAGGAGGCGGGTAGACTCTGCGTCCTCTACATCTATTTCTGCTTGCTGCGTTTGATCGTATCCCATGGACTTTACCAGTAAATTAGCGAAGTGAACAACCAACAGCTCCTTTGAGATAGGATCAGCCTGCTCTAAGTTGTCGTGGTAGGCAGCGATTTGGACATATCCGCTTGAAAAGTTCCACTTCTTAAGGAGTGCGGCACCAAACTTATTGTGATGTGTATCAACAGTGTTGTACAATTCTGCGGTATCGACGTTTTTCCCAAGTTTTTTCCTTCGTTGTAATTCACCAACAGCCTGGAAAAGAACTAGTTTGCCGATATCGTGCATCAGGCCCAAAGTAAAGGCGTCATCTGGCAGTTCGAGCTTGAGGACTTCAGAGACAATTTGTGAGGCATATGCGCACGACAGGGAATGATCCCACAACTTCTCTATGAATTCTAAGAATTTCTTGTTTCTGGTGACATAAAGGGCTCGGTTGGAGATTGCATCGACATATTGCCTCGTGGTAGTGAGCCCCAAACGGGCAACGGCCTGCCCCAAGGTTTTGCTTTCTGCCAAGCCTCCATAATATGCAGAGTTGGCTACACTGATAAGTTTAGAAGAAATTGCCACATCTTGCTGTAGGAGAAACGCAATCTGTTGAAGACCAGCACCTTTATTAACCATCTCCTTGAATTTAATAGTTATCTGTGGAGGTGAAGGTAGATTGATCTCTCCACGTTTGAAGATGAAAACGATCTGTTCAAGGATACTTGTGCTTGTTCCCGGAGGCGATGTCTGAACGTCTTCTTCCTCACCATCTGCACCGAGACGCTCTTCTTCTGCCCGCTTGCGCTCGATGGCAAAGCGGATGGCGCGCACCAGCAGATTGCTGTCTACCTGCCCCTTGACCAGACAATCCTGCGCTCCCGTACGTACTGCCTCAAGTTCCAACGCCTCATCGTCAAGATTGGTCAGCAGGACGATCGGCACCTGCGGCGTCTTAGCATAAGCCTTGGCAAACGTGTCAAGCCCCTGGCTATCCGGTAGCGATAAATCCAATAGGACTAGGTCGATGCCTCCTGCGGCCAGACGCTCCAACCCTGTCGAGAGTTGCTCGGCCAATGCCAGACCGAATCCACCATCCTTCACTTCGGCCAGCATCTCCTGTACCAGGCGGGCGTCTATAGGATTGTCCTCAACCAGCAAGACTTTGATAGTTTTATCGCTCATCTGTTTTACTCACCTGGCAGTTTCACAATGTTAAACCAAAAGTCTACTTATGCTTTTCAATGATATTGTAGACCACTTTTAGCTTGTGCCCATCCGGAAATGAATCTTTGGTTGGTGGGCACTGATGTCAGTTTCCAATTCAGAAATGAGCAATTTTTCGCAAGGTCAAGGAAATCAAGGGATTGCGCGGAGGCGTACATTTGGTACGTTGCACAAACAATCCCGCAGATTGACCCCAGAGGAATAGGCTTCGCATTCCACGGGGCAGGCGCTGAGATTGCGGAAAAGGGCCATTTCTGGATGGAAACTAGCTTTTTGGCTCCGTCCTTTCGGCCACGGCCAACCACGTACCGGACGGCCTTATCAAGGGACTAATGGACAAATAGACCTTGATCTTCCTGCCTCTATTGTCGCTAAGGAATACCTGGTATCTGTCAGGGACCGTTGGATCGCCCTGCTGCCGTCTCTTGTCGTAGCTGATAAACATCTTTAAGGAATCTGGGTGGATAATCTCTTCTATCCCGACCCCGATGAGTTCGTGGACATCAACGCCTGACAAATCAGCCCAGGCTTGGTTTCCTGACCATAGATAAAGCCCCTTGTATACAGCCACTGGCTTGTCTATCTGATGGATGAATGCCACACGCGGCCCATAATATTCGCCAAAATATTGACATTCGTGACAGTTGATTGGACGTTGATCGTTCTGGTTATCCTTGACTGTGAAGCATTCGCAGATTTGGCGGGTAAGTACGCCACAATGTTGGCATTTTGTTCCGTGAGGATCGTTTGCCCAATATTCCCAACATCGCTTAAGAGGTCTAAAGGGCTGGGCGTATATGCCCCCCACGTGCTCCAATAGCCCTTGAGGTATGGCTTGCCCCTCGGATTTCAGAAAAAGGACCAAATCATCAACAAAAACCGTGTGTTTCTTTCCGGAGCGACGGGCGGGAAGCGACTTTTTCGCAATCCAGTAAGAAACAGTACTGCGGGCCACACCGCATATTTCGGCTATTTCTACAACCGACAGGCTTTGGAAGTTTTGGCTCATTTATACCTCTAATTGGCGATATCGACGATCTTTGCAAAAACTTTAGAATATTTGGAAGGATGAATATGGAATTGACGTGCCAAACCCAATCTGTTACGAAAGGCACGCCATGAAATTGGGATAACAGCCAATGGCTGGCGTTGAAAGGTGTCTTTATATGCCAAGACGTGATGACATAAAGAAAGTGATGATTATCGGCTCAGGGCCCATTGTAATAGGCCAAGCCTGCGAGTTCGATTATTCCGGTACTCAGGCCTGCAAGGCCCTTCGGAACCTCGGTTATGAGATCGTTCTGGTCAATTCCAATCCGGCGACCATCATGACCGATCCCGGCATGGCTGATGCGACCTATATTGAACCGCTGAATTTGCAGAGCGTGACGGAGATCATCGAAAAGGAGCGGCCGGATGCGCTCCTGCCGAATCTGGGCGGCCAGTCCGGACTGAACCTCTCCTCAGAGCTGGCACATGCCGGTGTCCTTGAAAAATACGGCGTGAAGATAATCGGTGTCGAGGTCGATGCCATCAAGCGTGGCGAGGACCGGATCGCCTTCAAGGAGACCATGAATCAGCTCGGCATCGAGATGCCGGCTAGTGAACCGGCCTTCAGCGTGGAGGAGGCAGAAAAGATCGCTGCGGATCTCGGCTACCCGGTTGTCATTCGTCCTGCATACACCATGGGAGGAACCGGCGGCGGTCTGGTTTACAATGTGGAAGAGCTGCGCATCGTTGCCGGTCGCGGCATATCCGCAAGTCTTGTGGGCCAGATACTGGTTGAGGAGTCGGTGTTGGGATGGGAGGAGCTAGAGCTTGAAGTGGTGCGCGACGCCAAGAACCAGATGATTACGGTCTGCTTTATCGAAAATGTGGATGCCATGGGCGTTCACACCGGCGACTCCTATTGCACGGCACCCATGCTCACCATTGGTCCTGAACTGCAAAAGCGTCTTCAAAAATGGTCCTATGATATAGTCGAGGCCATCCGGGTGATCGGCGGCACCAACATCCAGTTTGCCCATGATCCGGAGACCGGCCGTGTAGTGGTGATCGAGATCAACCCGAGGACCTCGCGCTCTTCGGCCCTTGCTTCAAAGGCTACGGGCTTTCCGATTGCGCTCATTTCCTCCATGTTGGCCGCGGGCATGACCCTAAATGAAATCCCCTACTGGAGGGAGGGTACCCTGGACAAATACACACCATGGGGTGACTACGTGGTGGTCAAGTTCGCCCGCTGGGCATTTGAGAAGTTTGAGGATGCCCAAGATATCCTGGGCACGCAGATGCGTGCCGTTGGCGAGGTCATGAGTATCGGCAAGAACTACAAAGAGGCATTCCAGAAGGCGATCCGCTCCTTAGAGAATGGCCGCTACGGCCTTGGCTTTGCCGGGGATTTTCATGAGAGGTCGCTGGATGAGCTGATGGAGCTTCTGGCTGAGCCTTCCAGCGAGCGACAGTTTATCATGTATGAGGCGCTCCGCAAGGGTGCGAGCGTGGAGACGCTTAATGAAAAGACCTTTATTAAGCCCTGGTTTATTGAGCAGATGAAGGATCTCGTCGCGCTTGAGGAAAAGTTGCTCAAATACAAGGGGAAAACAATACCCGACGATCTCTTGGTGCAGGCCAAAAAGGACGGGTTTTCAGACCGGTACCTGTCGCAGATCCTCGGCCTGCCTGAAAGGGATATCAGAGAGCGACGCGTTTCTATGGGCGTGGTCGAGGGATGGGAGCCCGTGCCGGTCAGTGGAGTGGAAAATGCGGCCTACTATTTTTCCACCTACAATGCGCCTGATAAGGTAGATACGAGCAAAAGGCGCAAGATAATGGTCCTGGGCGGGGGGCCTAACCGTATCGGCCAGGGGATCGAGTTTGACTACTGCTGCGTTCATGCAGCCTTTGCGATCCGTGACGAGGGGTTCGAGTCGATCATGGTCAACTGTAATCCTGAGACCGTCTCAACAGATTACGATACATCAGATAGGCTATACTTTGAGCCTCTCACGGTAGAGGACGTGTTGAGCATCTACGAAAAGGAAAAGCCGGAAGGCGTCATCGTTCAGTTCGGGGGGCAGACTCCATTGAACATTGCCAATGAACTGGCCGAGGCAGGTGTTCCGATCATCGGGACACCCCCTGATACCATCGACCTGGCCGAGGACCGCGACCGCTTCCGCCAGATGATGGGAAAGTTAGGCATTCCCGAGCCCGAATCCGGCATGGCGAGCACATTAGATGAGGCCCTCGGTGTTGCCGAAAGCATTGGCTACCCGCTTATGGTCCGGCCGTCGTATGTCCTTGGCGGACGTGCCATGGAGGTGGTCCACGACGAGGAGATGCTCAAACACTACATGGCCGTGGCCGTGGATGTGTCGCCCGAGCGGCCTATCCTGATCGACAAGTTCCTGGAAAATGCTATTGAGGCGGAGGCAGACGCCGTTGCCGACGGCACGGATGCCTTTGTACCTGCCGTCATGGAACATATTGAGCTGGCCGGGGTCCACTCAGGAGACTCCGCCTGCGTGATTCCGCCTATCAGCATCGCTGCCAGGCACATTGACACCATTTGCGAGTACACCAGAAAGATCGCAGTCGAACTCAATGTTGTCGGTCTGATGAACATCCAGTACGCCATAGCGAATGACGTTGTCTATATTCTTGAGGCCAATCCACGTGCCTCTCGAACCGCCCCCCTGGTATCAAAGGTGTGCAACATCCCCATGGCGCGCATCGCCACCCAGCTCATGCTCGGCAAAAAGCTTGCTGACCTTGACATCAAGCTCAAATCGATTCCGCACTTTGGCGTAAAGGAGGCGGTCTTCCCCTTTAATATGTTCCCGGAAGTGGACCCGCTCCTGGGACCGGAGATGCGATCCACAGGCGAGGTCTTAGGGCTGGCCGACTCTTTTGGACTCGCTTATTTCAAGGCCCAGGAGGCGGCTCAACAGTTGCTTCCTTCCGAGGGGACCGTGCTGATCACTGTGGCGGAAAGGGACAAGCCGTCTGCTCTGGATGTGGCCAGGCGGCTTGACGAACTTGGCTTTAAGATCAAGGCGACTATAGGGACCCACGGCTTTTTGGCTGACCACGACATCGAATGCGAGCCCATCCGCAAGATGCACGAGGGCCGGCCCAACATTGTTGATGCAATCAAGAACAAGGAGATTGGACTGGTCATCAATACCCCCAGCGGAAAGCTAAGCAAGTACGACGATTCCTATATCCGCAAGGCCGCGATCAAGTATAAGGTGCCTTACATTACGACAATCGCTGCTGCCATTGCTGCTGTTAGGGGGGTTGCCGCTCACCGGCGGGCACAGGACAGGGTCAGGTCGCTCCAGAGCCACCATGCGGATATAAAGTGAGTGATTTTGGATTTTGGATTGCGGAATGTATTTGGTTCTCTTCTAATTCTGAAATTTGGCACAAATTCAGAGACTTAGAGATTCAAGGATTCAGGAATCCTCAATTCCCCAACTCGTCGATTGCAAAATCCAAAATCTAAAATCTAAAATCGAAGAGAAGTGGGGACGAACCCATGAAATCCTTGCAAGACAACTGTGGTCTGTTCGGTCTGTATTCAAAAACCGAATGTGTTCATGACATTTTTCACGGGATCGATTTTCTTCAACACCGGGGGCAGGAGTACTGCGGCATTTCCACGTTTGATGGAGGCGTCCATCAAGTCTCTCATTACGGTAAAGCCGCTAATATGTTTAAGTATGAAGAGTTGGAATACTTAAGAGGTAGATGGGGCATCGGGCATGTGAGCCTCTGGGAGCGACAGCCGGTAAGGTGGGAGTCCCGGGCGGGGGAGATTGCCGTGGCATTCAGCGGCAACATTATCAATGCCGATGAACTGATCAAGGATATGAAGGCACGCGGTAAGGCCTTCTATAAGGGTTATAACATCGAGATCATTTCCAAGATCATTATGGAAGATTCGGATGTGGTTGCAGGCATTTGCGCCCTTTCCAAAAAGATAAAGGGGGCCTATTGTGTTGTGGTTTTGACCGCAGACGGCATATATGCCGCCAGAGATATTTATGGATTCCGACCCCTTATTTTGGGTCAGGATTCCAATAGGTATGCGGTAAGCTCAGAGTCGCGTGCGATTCAAAACCTTGAAATGGACGTTGTTCGGGACGTGCAACCAGGAGAAATTGTGCTTATCAATGATAAGGGGTTTCGGACCCTGACACGGCTTGACTCCCCCCGCAGGGCCCATTGTGCCTTTGAATGGGCCTATACGGCCAGCCTGGATTCTATAATAGATGGTGTCTCTGTCCAGGAAGCCCGCAACCAATTGGGCGGGAGCCTTGCACAACGGGATATGGATGGGGGGGGACTGGAGGCAGACATAGTGGCTGCGGTCCCCATGTCCGGGATCGGCCATGCCCTTGGATATCATCAGCGGTCCGGGATTAGCTACCAGGAGGTATTTCTCTACAATCGGTACGCTGATCGGAGCTATACACTCTCGAGTCAGAAGGCGCGGGAAAAGATGGCAAAGCGCAAGCTCTCGGTCTTGCATTATGCAGTTAGAGGCAAGCGAATTGTCTTGTGCGATGATTCCATCGTCCGCGGCACTCAGATCCATTATAAGGTTCGGGACCTTAAAAAAGCCGGGGCCAAGGAGGTCCATGTTCGTATCGCGTGCCCTCCGCTGATGTATCCGTGTGATTACGGCATCTCTACCCGCAGTTACGAAGAGTTATCAGCGCGACACTATTTCAAGACAGGCAATATCACTACCATGGAACAACTGAGGGATCTGGAGACCTGGATTGCCGATCAGATCGGCTCAGACTCTGTTAAATACAACAGCCTTGATTCCTTTGTGGGGGCCTTAGGTATTCCCAGAGAGGAACTCTGTCTGAAGTGCTGGGATGGCGTAAATCCTACGATGTGATTTTGGAATGCGGAATAGGGGAAAAAGGTGAAAGCTGGGACTAAAAAAATTGACTATGAAGATATAAGAAATCAGGTGGAACGCTTTTTGCCAGGTATAAGAACTATGATCCGGCAGGGCAGAACACTTCCTTTGCTGGTGACCTGTAAAGCACGTCCGGTGGATATCCTACAGTGGTTAAAAAGTCATTCTGTTTATCCGCGCCTTTACTGGTACGATAGGGATGGGAGTGTGGAAATCGGCGGATACGGCTCCCTGATGAGTGTCAGCGAAAATGATCCCGCCCGGTTCTCGACTGCTTTTGACAAATTGTCAGGCATCCTTGACATGCATCCGCAAAAGGGCCTTATAAGATTTCTTGGAGGCACCTGCTTTTTTCCTCAGGAAAAACGGGACAAAAGATGGGAAGATTTTCCGCCCTTATGGTTTGTCCTGCCACAAGTCGTGATGGTTCGAAGCGATAGAGATTTTTTTATCTCAGTTGGTGTACTGTTTGAAGATCGTGAAGACGATAATGACATTCTTGCCAGGATATTGGAATCTCTTGAAAAGGCGAAAGCAAAGGATCTATCTCCGATACGGAATCAATTTCCGGAAGTCATCACAAGGGCAGATCACCCGGATTATGCAGACTGGAAGAATAATATCAACACATCCCTTCACAAAATAGATAAGGGCAAAATAGATAAAGTGGTTCTTGCCAGACGAACCGACGTGAGTTTTAAGGAAGCTGTTGAAGCTGTTGATTATGTGCATGCGCTCAAAAGCGCCAATGACCGTTGTTATTTTTTCCTGTTTCAACCCAGGCGGGGGAGGGCATTCCTGGGGGCAACACCGGAGCGTCTTTTGAAAATTGAGAATAATCGGCTGATCAGCGAGGCAGTGTCCGGTACTGTTGCTCGGGGGGCTGATCCGGATGAGGATAAAGATCGAGGTGCTTGGCTATTGCGAGACCAGAAGGAATTATCGGAACAGAAATTTGTGACAGATGATTTGATTGCAAAATTTCACCGATTAACAAAAAAAATAGACCTGCCCGGACCGCCGGAGATTGTGAAACTGGCCAATGTCCAGCACTTGGTCTCTAAAGTCTCCGGTGTTTTAAGAAACGGGATTTCCATTGGAGAAATGGTGTCCAGCTTGCACCCGACGGCGGCCGTAGGGGGTTGCCCTGTCTCTGCTGCAATAAGTCTTATTGAAAGATTGGAGCCTTTCAGCAGGGGATGGTATGGCGGTCCTGTAGGAATCATTTCCCATGAATTAACCGAAATGGCGGTGGGTATTCGGTCCTCCCTGGTAATCGACAGGGTTGTTTCTCTTTTCACAGGGGCTGGCATCGTCAAAGGATCCACCTCTGAATCTGAGTGGAATGAACTTGAAGACAAGATGTCTACGGCCTTTAAGGTTCTTTCCGGCGGGCAGGGCTAGAAATGACTGTTCAATCCAATACTCCAACACTCCAGTACTCCAGTACTCCAGTATTCCTTTCTGTTGTAGAGCCCCGAGTAGCTTAAGGGTATCATGAATCAACCCGTGAACGGGCACGACTCAAGAATGGGCCTAAACCATATTTGGTCAAGACTAGTCATAGAGGAACTGGTTCGGCGCGGGGTGACGACTTTCTGTATTTCTCCCGGCTCCCGTTCCACGCCACTGGTCATTGCGGCAGCGGAAAACACCCTGGCCTGCACCGTTGTTCACACGGACGAGCGGGGAGCAGCTTTCTGTGCCATGGGCTACGCAAAAGCTACAGGACGACCTGCCGCCCTGATGTGTACGTCCGGCACGGCAGTGGCGAATTATTTTCCGGCAGTGATCGAAGCGAGCCAATCTGCTGTCCCTCTTTTGATATTGAGCAGTGATCGGCCTGTGGAACTCAGGGACACACGGTCGCCGCAGACGATCAATCAGGTAAATATTTTCGGAGATTACTTGCGATGGCATTTTGACCTGCCTGCACCCGATACGGCTCTTTCACCGTCATTTTTGCTCACAACCGTTGATCAGGCAGTTTATCGTGCCGTCAGTGGACCGGCAGGACCGGTGCAGATCAATTGCCAATTCAGGGAACCGTTGATATCCAACCAGGAAAAACGGTCTTGGGACAACTATCTTTCCGTCCTGGACCCGTGGCAAAAAACAGGCCGCCCCTTTACCACCTACGCCAAATCGCAATCAATACCTTCCATAGAGGACGTTGACCGGATACGGAATATAATTGGCAACTCCAGGAACGGCTTGCTGATTGCGGGTCAATTATCTGCGGGGGCAGACAAAGAGGCCATTATAAGGTTGGCATCTGAGTTGGGGTGGCCCCTATTGGCGGACATCAACTCCGGAATCCGTTTTGCCTGTTCAGCGTCAGAAAGCGCCTGTAACGTCATTGCCCACTACGACCTTTATCTTCGAATGGAGAAATTCCGCAAAAAGTTTTCTCCGGACCTGATATTGCACATGGGAGGCATGCCTGTATCTAAGCCCTTGAATCAGTATATCGAAGAGAGCCATGCAGAATATATAGTTGTAGATAATCATCCTTTTCGCCAGGACCCCATGTTTCGGGTGACGCAAAGGATTGAGACAGATCCCGGACGATTTGCCCTGCAACTGTCAGAGAGAATACAAAAGACTACATCTGGACTCACAGGCATCTTCTGCCAGGCAGAGGAGATCAGCCGTACAGTCATCAGAGATTCTGTTCCGGCATCGGATGATATCAGCGAATGGGCTGTGTCCCATATCATTTTCGAGTGCGTTGCCGAGGACAGTGGTATGTACTTGAGCAACAGCTTGCCGGTGCGCGAAGCGGATGCTTTTGCAGCTTGTTCTGATAAACGCCTTGCCATTGGTTGTAATCGTGGGGCAAATGGCATAGACGGCACAATTGCCTCTGCGATTGGATTTGCCGCAGGATTGGGTCGCCCGTCAACACTGCTGGCCGGAGATTTGGCCGTTTTGCACGACATAAATTCTCTATCATTGATAAAAAAAATCGAGGTGCCGGTTACTATCGTTGTGTTAAACAACGATGGGGGCGGCATCTTTTCATTTCTACCTGTGGCCGAATTGACTGAGTACTTTGAAGCCTATTTTGCCACGCCCCACGGCCTGAAATTCAGAAATGCAGCAGAATTGTTCGGACTACCGTATGAAAGCCCGGAATCCCTGTCGTCGTTTAAAAAGGTCTATCAGAGATAAATCGATTCGGGCATTTCCTCCATTATTGAGGTTCATACAGAGCGGGACAAAAATCGTGTCGAGCATGAAATGATTTGGAAAAAGGTTTCAGAAAGACTAGAGACTCAAGTTCTCAGTAGCTGAGTAATCGTTCACCGCAGAGACCGCAAAGACCGCAGAGAAGAGAGCGGTGAAGGGTTACGA
>JAQYWL010000511.1 GCA_030145035.1 Desulfobacteria bacterium
ACCTCTGAATAATTGCGCCCCCACCCAGAAGATTTGCCAACCTTGCGATGTAAAAGCCATAGGCAATGGGATCGTCGAACGGCTCCGTGAATGCGCTACTCACCAAAATGGCAAAGTTCGTGTTTTCACTCTTTTTTTTTGCATAGCTGTGACCGTTTACAGTGATGATTCCCTCATTTTTTTCGATCACAACCTCTCCATAGGGGTTCATACAGAAAGTGCGCACCTTGTCGTGGAAGGTTTTGGAGTAGTGGATGAGCTTTGATTCGTAAATCGTATCGGTAATTTCCTTGAGTACGGTGGCCGGTAGTTCAACACGGACGCCAATGTCCACAGGGCTTGCCTTTGTTTTAAGCCTTAGAGACTCCGCCTGCTTTTTCATCCAGCTTGCACCTGATCGGCCTGGGGCGACCACGACGAAAGGGCTGGTGATGATTTTGCCATTAGCGAGTTTGACCCCACGAATCCGGCCATTTTCAGCTAGAAGGTTTTGGACCCGACATTTGGTGCGGGTTTCCACTCGTCCCACCAAGGACTGTCGCAGGCGGTCCAAGACTACCCGGCAGTTTTCGGTGCCGATATGTCGGATGCGGCTGGGTATCAGCTCAAGGCCGGCAAGGCGGGCACGATCGGCAAGATCTTCCAATTTCGGGGATGCCTCTCCAAAGACGCGGCCCGGCGCTCCATGAGCCACATAAATTTCATCAGCCCTCCCGAGAAGCTGGTAAAGGGACTTTTGCTCAAGGAATTCACCCAAGAATCCACCGACCTCAGAGGAAAGCGTCAATTTGCCATCGCTATAAGCGCCAGCTCCCCCCCAGCCGCAGAGCATGTCGTCAGGATTCAGGCGCATGCGCTGGCCGAGGTCCTTCCCTTGTTCCAGTAGGAGAACAGACCCAATGCCACAATCGGCCAGGGTTAGCGCCGCGAAGATACCCGCCGGGCCGGCGCCAACAATGATCACCTGGCAGTCCATAGATTCCTCCTGAATAGCGTATGCTTTCAAGTTATACAATCGCTCCGCGATTCTATACAGCGCGGCTTCGCCGCTTGGAAAAAGGAAATTCCTATACAATCAAGTTCAAATCATATCTCTAAAATGCGACGAAATCAAAACTTTTGATTTATGATAAGAACTTCCCTTTTGTGTGTGTGACGAACATGAAGAGGGAGGACCTTGTGGAAAGCTGTGTGGTCATTCTTGACAGGCATCCGTTTTTTGTCAAGAATAAAGACCTTGGTTCTCTATACCGATCAGTGCAGAGCCAAGAAAGAGCAACCTTTGAGATTCTGGTAGGAAAGGCGGAGCCGTTGCTGGCCCTGCCCCTGCTCTTTGACATTGGGAGACTCGTTTACCTACGCCTCCCCTGTGGTGTGGTTCTGGATGAAGTATTCAAGCTCAGACATCTGGTGGTGAGTCAACTCCCCAAATTGCAAACCAAGTCGCCTTGGCCTCATGGAAATGAAAGGCATTTTAGCTATCTCAAAATCCGAAATGGTTTCAATCGGCACCTTAGGCAAATAAAAGCTATGATCGGCAAATATTATGCTTAGTTCAGATGAATCGTTTGACCGCTCTTCGCCGGCAATATAACGAACCGCAAGGCCGCCCCTGCTAATATCTATAATTTGGCCCATTGTCGTCCCATGAGGCCAAGAGGGCCTGAGCACAGCAAGTGCACCGTCCGCGGCCTGGAATCGCTTATGTTTCCTTCGCTCATGTAGCCTGTTCATCTTTGTATACCTGCCCCAAAGAGGCGTCTCGCAACGTTCATCACACCGGTCGCCTGTGCCTGACTATTCGAACCTGATTTTCGTCCCCCCGATGCCAATCGTATCTCCCCTGCGCAGTCTCTGCTCTCCGCGAATCTTTTGGCCGTTGAGTGTCGTGCGCCTCCAACCTGCGTGGTGCACCAGGTAGTGCTCACCTCCCCTGGCCAGGATGTGGCACTGGGTCTTGGCGACATGTCGCCCGTCAATGCGCATGTCGCAGGTGGCATCTTTGCCGAGCGAGAAGATCTCCTTTCCTTTCAGGGACAAATGCTCCGGTGTTGTCTTGCCTTTAATCACGGCCAGCCGCTTCGGGGCGATGAAAACGGTTGGGTCGAAATCAGCGGGCGTGGGAGGGGAAGCATCCAGCTTTGGGTCTCGCACCATTTCAAAAGGGGAAGCAGTTAGCTTTGGGTCTCGCACAGGCACAAACCGGAACTTTCCGATCTGGACGCGGTCGCCTTTGACTACGCGAACGGTGTCCTTGATCTTGCGCCCGTTGACAAACGTCCCGTTCGCACTCTTCAGGTCCGTCAGAAAGTATTTGCTGTCTCGCATTTCAAGTCTGGCGTGCTGCCTCGACACCGCGCTGTTGTCAATGCTGACGTCTGCGCTCTTGCCCCTGCCAATGTTTATCGTATCTCCCTGTTCGACCCAGAATCTGTCGAGCATCCGGTCGTTGAGCACCACATGCCATTCAGCCATGCCTCTCTCCTGTAACAACACACTATTTTAGGCGGCCCGCCTGGCAGGCTGCCTATTTCCGGAAAGGTGACCCCAAGTGAGACGTGAGCTTGTCCCACAAGGCCGGGATCGCATCCGTGTAATGGTGATTATTCAACGGGTGATAAGACTACGTCGTGCCAGTGCCAGTGACGAAGCAGGAATCATGCCGAAATGACCCCAAGGGATAATTGCCTATAATTCCATACGGTTAAGGCAAATTAACTGGAGTGTGTGGATAGACAAATGTGTATGAATTTCACGGATAATCTGTCGATTGTCAGAACTCTGACACTTGGGGATGGAATCGATAGCGCTTCGCTACACTAACCTGGGGAGTGTATCCCTTTGCCTCCACTTTCCCTTGATGACACGCCTTCCCGCTGAGGGCATTGGCTATCTCTTGTTTGAGTTCCCGAAAGTCGGTACTCTTTACCATGTAGCCATCAGCCATAGACAGGCGGGAGTCATCTGTTCTCCCCCGGTTCTCAAGATGCCGAAACAAAAAGTCCCGAAATCAGATCAAACCCAATCTTCCGTTACGTAGGTTGAGAAGGGTGCCGGATTTCGGGACTTTTGTATAAAACCAGAGCCATTGCTGCCTCTGCTTTCTCGTAATTGAAGGCAGGTCCACTTGCTCTGAGAGACGCGACATGATACCTAAAAACTATGTTAGTGGGGTCCTTTTATGCAAATTAGGATCGATTGTCAAACCGAGGAGCATCGAGTCTTATCTCGTTTTGTGAAATAGATTTCAACAGTCTATAACTCTTTATTATTACAATCTTTTATAGCAACGCACCCCTGAAGGCTCCATAATTCACCTCTTCTTGAAAAAGCCTATTTGCCTTTGTATTTTGGAGTCTCTGTAGATTCTATGGTGCATTGTTCAAAACTCATTCGATCCCAAAATCTCCTTTTCTCTCTTATTTTCTTCCATTTTTGAAATATTGTACCTAGAAGTATTGCCGCCGGTGAGAAAGGGCGACAGGGGGGCGCAGGGGGGATGGCCGTTTATTATGCCGTGTCCGCTTGAAAGAAGGTCTTTTGGATTAGTGTGGTAGCATCAATCAATGCTTCCCGGAAGACTCTTCTGTTTCCTTTCTGATCCATCGATATCGTGGGTAATAGATGCGTTCTTCTTTTTCTGGAGATGGGCCGAAGGCGTGGTAACGGTAGAGCGCCCTTTCTTTTTTTCTCCTGTAGGTAGACTCCCACAGCCCTTTAGACATAAAGCGGATGAGTTTCTTGAAGAAGCCTGCTTGATTTTTGCCTTTGACTTGCATCCCTCTTTCTGGCCTCGTCTTTTACCCTTATAATAAGACGTCATCGTCGAAAAGCCAAGGGCCCGTGCTATGGCGTTTAGGCCTGTTGCTTTTCCTCAAACTCCGCCGAGGTTGTTAATAAGGAAGATAACCATTTTTGGATAGCTCCCCTTTTTGAGCTAAAGCTCCTCAGTCACCATACCGATAATGCTTGTAAGGCATACATGGCGCAGGAGTTCCCGTTTGTGTGGTTAGAGGGAACGAGATGATCTACAAAATCCGCGTTCTGGGGAAAGACGGCTGACGTGCTTTGACAATTACAGTAACTAATGAGGAGCTTGTTTTGATGAGATTACTTGGAATAAAACTGTGCAGCCTTTGGGCTTGGACCAAATACTACTTCGTGAAGGCAAAATATCACCTTGCCTTGAAGAGGGAATTCCGTCACCTTCTCGAGCTTAAAACTCTTGGCATTGAAAAGAAGCCGTTTACGAATGGCGCCTACCGGGCTAGTCTGTCTCCATTTGTTCTGAGATGCCGGCAACAGATTCCATGACTTCAGCCATGATGATGGTTACGTCTTGGTGTCGCAGGCCCAGAAATTTCATGGCTCTATCGTCGATCGCAAGCTCTTTGAAGCTTGAACTCGGATTTGCCATAATCTCGTTTGGGCTAAAGCACTGGCTCCGAGTTTGCTTCGGCTCGGCCTCGCAACCGCTTCGCTCCTCGCAATGACATCCTGTGAACTTTGCGAAATTCGGGATTATTCAAGGGCCTTGATGCTACCTGCTAAGAGTCAATAATCTTTTGCATAATATTTAAGACCTGCCTTCCCCCCTCTAAAGCCAAGGTGCTATCCCTGGGCCAACCGCTTAAAGTATCCAACCCTTTCCCAGGAAAAGGGCTCTTTCTGACAGGGAAAGATCGAATTATTATGAAAGATCGGATCAGTGTCCAGGTCGTAGCGAGACGCCCTGACCGCCGCAGACCAAAGGGCGGTGTGGGGAATCGGTGAGTATTGAGCCAGGATGGGCCTCACGCCACTGGTCTTCACCATCTTGATGGAGGCCTCAAGTTTGGCAAGGTCCTCTCCCGGCAGACCATAAAGGAGATAGGCACCTATGTCTTCGCCGTTGAATCCGGCCTCCCTCAAGTGATCGACTGCCTGCTGAAATTCACCTGGCCCCACCTTACTGTCCATTGCGTTGCGGTCATCAAAGAAGGCCGTTTCAAGCCCCAGCCGGATGGTCTTGAATCCTGCACGAAACAGCAACTGTGCTACCTCTCTTGACAGGGGTCTTATGTGGAGTGCATTGGGCGTGTGGAAGCGCACCTCAAGCCCCCGGGTCAGGACCCCTTCAAGGATTGGTACGATGTGGCTGTCTGCATCGATCAGCAGGGCATCATCATAGAAGGCAAAATCTGATACCGAGTATTTCTCATGCCAGTAGGCGATTTCCTCCACCACATGCTGGGGTGACCTGTGTCTAAGCGTGGGGCTTAAAAACCCGGATGCACAATAGGCACAGCGAAAAGGACAGCCATGACCGGTAAGGATGGAAACGTAGGGAATAGAGGATTGCATATCAAAAGCCGGATAGGGGTAAGTATCAAGCTCATCAGGAGAAAACCGGCATGTGCTGGCATATCCTGTAAGCTGCCCAATGTGCTCAAGGAGGCTGGCTTCGCACTGACCGGAAAGTACCATGTGTGCGCCGGAATGTCGCAAGGCATGGCCATAACAAATGGAAGCATAAATTCCCCCCAGCACCACGGGCACTTTGGGCAACATCTCCCGAACGACCTCAATGAGGGCGATGACCCCCGGATACCAGTAGGTCATCAGGGAGGTCACAAGCACCACCTCCGGCCTTGGGCTGTCGTTGATAGCCTTGCGCACCAGCCTTTCCGGTATGCCGTATCTGCAATAGTTCCTGGGTATATCAGATAGTTTTTCGGGTTTTGGAATCCGTGTTTTCAGATAGTGTCCCTTGCCGAACCGACCGGCTTTCCCGGGGTGTGGTAGTTCGGGATGAAACCGGTCCAAACAGTCGATATAGCCTACTTGATACCCATGTATCCTCAGGATACCAGCGATGGTGAGAAGCCCAATCGGCCTGGCCCAGAAATCATAGGCCGCAAAATCGTGTATCCACGGGTTGATTAAAAGGATATGAGGAGCATCTTTTTGCATAACATGTTTACCACAGGGGCACCCCGATTAAATATCCTGGGATTTAACGGGGCAGGCAGAAGAACACCAAGATGAAATTTTGTAATAGTCCACCCCCATTGTCATTTCGAACGGATGTGAGAAATCTTATGCAGCATAGCGTATGGTCACGATATTATAAGATTTCTCCCTACGGTCGAAATGACAGAAAAAGCGGTAGGGGGTGAACTATTACGAAATTTTTTCCTTTTGACGGGAGATGGAGAAATCGACGCCCAAGGTAACAAACAACGAAAGAAAAAGCAAAAAAGAATAAAGACGCGGTTTTCGGTTTGCAATCTGCAGAACTAAGCGCTATTATTTCAATGAGTTGTAGAAATTGGAGGCAACTTCTCAATAACTTGGGGATCAAAGAATGCCCGAACTTCTTGAGAAGTTACTGAAAAAAGCCTCAACAACTTGTCATTTCGAGCGAAGCGCCCGCCCTGGCGCGACATGAGAATAATAACCGGTATTATATAAGAACCCGGCCCGCCCTGGCGCGACAGAAGCTGGACAATCTCACGGAGAGAAAAACCCGGTCTGGGCCAGGGTCTGGGCCAGGGAGAAATCTTTGTTGTGCAACCTGCAGGAAGCGCAAGATTTCTCCCTGCGGTCGACCTGCCCGCCATTGCCGTGCCTGCTGGCATTTCAGTTGTCCGGCGACCGTGGCGCTGGCAGGCGGGTCTGCGCACTCTGCGGTGAACTATTATGGAGGAGACATGACCATGAAGATGATCGGCGTAATCGGGGCAGGTAGCTGCAACAACGAGGTTTACGAACTGGCACGAGAGGTCGGGGTGGGCATAGCCAAGATGGGTACCATCCTGGTATGCGGCGGCCTGGGTGGTGTGATGGAAGGTGCTTGCCGCGGTGCTTTTGAAGCAGGAGGCCAGACAGTGGGCATCCTTCCCGGCCATGACAGGACCCACGCCAACCCGTATGTCACCATTCCCATCGTGACCGACCTTGGCCATGCCCGAAACGTACTGATCATACGAAGCTCAGACCTGCTTATAGCGATCTCCGGGGGATACGGTACCCTGTCTGAAATAGGCATTGCCCTTAAACTGGGCAAACCGGTTATTGGGCTTTCAACGTGGCCCAACATCAAGGGGATCCAGTATGTGGCCACAGCCGAGGAGGCCCTGAATGCCGCTTTGGCCTCAGGCTAGGTGACGATCTGGCGGGCCAGATCTGCGACTTTTTTCCCCGCTTATCTCCTCCAAAATCCAGTTTTTCACATCCCCAAAAGGATATCTTTCAAAAGTGCCGAAAAAAGGAAGTCTTTTTATCCTCAGTTTTGAGAAAACAGGCGTATAAACACCGCAAAGAAACTTCGTCAGATTTAATATGGAAAAATGCTCTCCTACAGCTCCGATAAATTCATTTGTGATCTCTTCAAAATCAAAACTGGAAAGGGGCTTTAGTTCTGTTGAGTTTTGAATTGTTACTTTTCCACTTGTGCAGAATGAACAATGACCACAATATTCTTTTTCGAGATTTTCTCCGAAATATTCCGCGAGTTCTTTAGAGATACATGAATCATTTTCAAAAAATCCTGTCATATTGTGTATTCTCTGAATGTCATGATCTTCCTTGCTTTGAAATAGTTTATACATTTTCTCAGTAATCCTATCAATATTGAAAGCTTGGGTCTTTATGTCGTAAACTTCAATTGCCTGTTTGGACTGCAGTTCAATCCATCCTTTTTCTTCAAAATACTCCAGAGCAGTAATAATACGTTTACGATCTGTATTATAGTTGTTTAGGATTCCCTGAATATCAACATAAGTCCATATTTTCTTTGCACAGCAATGTTTGATGATAGTTGTGACAAAATGTTTTCTTTCCCCTTGAAAACTGTCAATGATATTTGCCGGTTCAGAATTGTATTTAAAAGAATATTCCTCAGAATATGTGAATTTCGGTGTGATAATTCCTTCCATATCAAGGTAAA
>JAQYWL010000263.1 GCA_030145035.1 Desulfobacteria bacterium
GAATTTATGGTGTTTTCCGCATATATACAAGCCTGTAAACCATAAAATCAATGGGCATTAAGGAGGAGGTACTGGAGAAGCAAGGCATAAAGGTAATTGTAGAGATGCCTCTTGGCATCCCGGCTCAGGCATTGCATGACCTTGCGGAGAAGCATGACGTAGCGGCGATTATCATCGGTTCACACGGCTGGGGCGTTAGGGAGCGTTCCCTCAAAATTGTTGTAAATCACCCAGCGGCCGGTGCTCCTTGCTCACACAAAGTTGCTCAAAAATAAAGAGGAATGCCTGCGGAAGTGTCGAAACATCTTTGCTCATGTCATTTATCCCTCTGATTTTTCCGATACGGCTGAAAGGGCGTTCACCCGCCTTGAAACCGTAGTAAGCGCCATGAAATGTGCGGTAACTCTGATGCGTGTGCGGGAACACGCTCAGGCGCTACCGCACCTTGCCCATCGTTTGGAAGAGTTGCGATATCTTGATTCAACGCGGCTGGAACGGATGAAGATTCGTTGAGCTTAAGTACAGGAGGAAAGTTATGCTGCTTAAAAACTATACCAAAGAAATTTCCAGACCGGAATGCAATCCAAGTTTTCAATCCGTGCACTGCATCGCCCACCTGTCCGAAGATATCAAAGAAGTGCTCCCCTATCTGAATACCGTACTTGGCGGGTTTTCGTATACAAAGGAGCCTCCGTCTGTGGCTTTTAAGGTACATGGCAAACTTATTACCGTGTATCCTCGAAAGATCGCGATCAATGCGCTTAAGGACGAAGCAGAGGCAGATAAGATTCTGGAATGGCTCAAAGGGGAAATCAATGCGGCCTGGGAAAAACGGGCAGAGATCGAACCTAAGTATGAGGCTGCACCAAAACCCAAGGTAATGGAAATACTCAGACTATTACCCAAAACCAACTGCCGGGAATGCGGCCGGCCCACCTGCATGGTTTTTGCCGCACAGGTGGCAGAAGGAGCAAAAGGCGCCGAAGATTGCCCACCGCTTGATGAGAAAGATAAACAAAAGCTGAAGGAATACCTTGGGCAATTCACATTGTGAATGTCACCAATCCTCTTGCAAAGGTGACCCATGAGGCCGCGATTGGAAGTGTTGATAAAAGACAACTTGAAACCCTAATGGCACACGGTCTAACACCTGAAGAGGCGGTGGATGTTATTGTAAAAGGCGTGCTCAGGTGAAAAACAGATGAGGTAAAAAATAGATAAAGGAGCCCGTGGATCTGTAAATAATGCCGGGCTTGCAGTAGGGCTGCCCTTTTTGGCCTGGGGTTTTAGATTTTCTTTGACAACAACGGCCATGATATTCGGACTGTTATGAAGGTTAATTGGGAATGAAAACTCTCGGACGAATACTGATCTGCATTCTGCTGATGGCTACGATAGGATGTGCAGTCCGGCGGCCTGCAAAACCTTACAGGTTGATTGGGCCTTCATCTATGGCGCGCGTTACAACGCCGGTGTCCCAGCCGGTTGAGGCTAACAAAGTCGTACACGGTCCGCTTACGCTGGAGCAAAGTATTGAAATTGCGCTGGCAAACAATCCTGACATCGGGGCCGGAACATGGGCTGTCCATGCGGCCAGGGCGCAACGAGATGAGGCGGCTGGTCAGCGCTGGCCGAGTCTTCTCGCCACAGGCAGCGCGACCCGTCACCTTGACAATCAGCGGTTGGTGCCCGCACGGGGACCAGGAGAGCCCGGAACGTTCAGCGATGATATCTTTGGCGGGGATTTGCTGGTTAAGATGCCTGTCTTTACCGGTGGGCGAATCACAAGCAATATCAGGGCGGCCGAACTCCTCCAGCAAGCCGTCGAGCATCGCCTTGTTCGTATACGCAAAGAATTGGTCTTCAACGTCTCCAGCGTCTTTTACGCCATACTGGGGCAGCGACGTGTTATTGAATCACTGGTGTTTTCCCGGAAAGTTTTGGAAGAACATCGCAATCGGGTGATAGACCTTATGGCCGTCAAAAAAGCGGCCAGGGTGGACTTGCTCCGTGTGGAGGTCAGGCTGGCGGATCTTCAACAGAAGCTGATACGTGAAAAGAACCTTCTTGCCATTCAACATCGCCTGTTGGGGAATCTGTTGGGTGTTGAAAGCGGGAGTACACCTATCGAGGTAAAAGGTGAACTCCGATTAAGAGAGATCGAGGAGAATCTGAATGCAAATATAGGCATGGCCTATGCCGCCAGGGCGGATTACCAGGCCGCCCTGGCCGGTCTCGCAGCCCAGGCAGAACGGGTGGATACCGCTTTTGCCGGTCACTGGCCAACCGCGTGGCTGGGTGGATCTTACGGGGGAAGGTGGGCCCCGGGTTCTTCTCTAAAGCAAAGCGGGGCGGATGATTCGGAAGAT
This sequence comes from Desulfobacteria bacterium, assembly GCA_030145035.1. Classification (GTDB taxonomy): domain Bacteria; phylum Desulfobacterota; class Desulfobacteria; order Desulfobacterales. Next base: position 2,370 of record JAQYWL010000263.1, read on the forward strand.
GTCGGCCGCGTAGGCATCACTGTTGATATTCCGATCTTCGAGGGCGGAAGAACAGACGCCCGGGTTCGGGAGGAACGATCCAAGCTGGCCGCAGCACGGGAATATCTTCGGAAGTTGGAACTCAAGATTCGTTTCGATGTGGAAACGGCCCTACTTAGTATAAGCGCCAATCGTGAGCGAGTGCGTGCCACGGAAAAAGCGATCGAACAGGCAAAGGAATCTCTTCGGATTGAACAACAAAAATACGCTTTGGGCAAGGGCTCAATCACGGATGTCCTCGATGCGCAGTCGGCTCTGCTTGACGCTCAAACGAGCTACTATCGGGCACTGGCCGATTACAATACGTCCATCGGCGAACTGCGCCTTGCCGTAGGAGAAAGGATAGGAGTGGAGAAGTGAAGCGATTTTCGGTTATCAGCGCAAGTGTCGCCATGTTGTTCCTGATCTGGTTCACCGGTTGCAAATCAGCTGTATCCGACACCAACCAGGGGAAAGAAAGGAAGCCGCCTCTGGTCAAGGCGCTATCCGCCAGGGAGGATACAATCGCGCAACTCCTGGAGACCACGGGAGAAGTGGTCGCCACAAAGGCGGTCACTATCAGGGCGACGGTAGAGGGTCCCATCGTATTCTGTCCATGGCGTGAAGGGGACCGTGTAGAAAAGGCGGGCCAAAAGATCATCGAAATCAACCGTCCGCTGTATCAGGAGGAGGTGAAGGTTGCTGCTGCTGCGCTGGCCGTTGCCAGGACAAAGCTCGAAGATCTCAAAGCAGGAACCCGCCCCGAAGAAATTGCTCAGGCCAAAGAGAGTGTAAAGCGGCTTGAGGAGTGCGCCGGCTTTACCAAAAGCGACATGGAACGTATTGCAAAACTCGTCGAAAGCGGCGGGCTTGCCGGTGAAGATGTCGAAAAAGCTCGTGTCGCTTACGTGAAGTGCCGGACAGATCTTGCATCCGCCCTCCAGCGCCTTGGCATGGTTGAAGCAGGACCCACAAAAACCGCCGTGGCCATTCAGGATGCCCTGGTAAAGGAGGCGGCAGCAAAACTTTCCCTGGCCGAAGCCATGCTCTCAGAATGCACCATTAACGCTCCGTTTGCAGGGATTATCAACCGGGTCTATGTCCGGCCGGGTGACCTGGCCACGGCAAAGGCTCCCTTTCTGGAGATGTTTGAAGCATCTTCCCTGATGATTCGTTTTGCGGTTCCCGAGTCGGAAGCGACTACCGTTCATAAAGGGATGAACGCGGTGGTGGTCCTGGATGCCTACCCCGACCGGACTTTCAACGCCACGATTCGTCGCGTCTATCCGGAACTCGATCGCGTCACGCGCACGCGAACAGTTGAGGCGACACTAAGGGATGATGCGACCTTGGCGCCCGGCATGTTCGCCCGGGTTTCGATCCTGATGAAGACGGTCGAAAATGCCGTTGTTCTTCCCGATAGCGCCATCCTGACTACCCCGCAGGGAGACAAGGTCGTCTTTGTTGTAACGAACAATACAGCTTTAATGAAGAAAGTTAAGATCGGCATAGAACAAGGTCATAGCGTTCAACTTTTGGAAGGGGTTAAGCCGGATGAAATAGTTGTGGTCACTGGCAATGAGAACCTCAAAAACGGGATGAAAGTCCGTATTCCAAAAGCAAAAGAGCCCGGTGAAGTTGTGAAAAGTGAGGATAAATTTCAATGAGAATCACTGCAGCCGCCATAAAACGTCCGGTTGCCGCCACGGTTCTCATGGTTGCGGTCTTCGCCATCGGATTATTCAGCCTTATGCGGCTGGATGTGAATTATCTGCCCGAGATCACCTATCCAATGATCAAGGTTCACATCTGGTGGAGTGGCGCCACCCCAGACGAGATAGAGACAAATATCGCTGAGCCGATCGAGCGCGTTCTCGCTACCGTGGATAATCTTGACTACCTTCAATCCTCCAGTCTTGAAGGAATGTACACTCTGTTGGTTAATTTTCTGTACGGAGTTGACGTGGATGATGCCTACCAGGATGTGATAGCTGCTATGGGACGCGCAGCAAGGAAGCTTCCTCAAGATATGGATCCGCCGGTAATCATCAAGGCGGACCCGTCTCAGCTCCCGGTGATGCAGGTCACCCTCTCCTCTGACCATCGGGACCTGGTGTGGCTTAGAGAATGGGCAGACAACTGGCTCACGGATCGACTGACGGCCGTTCCAGGAACGGCCGGTGTGGAGGTAGTGGGTGGACTGAAAAGAGAAATCCGGGTGCATCTCGACCCGCAACGCCTCTTGGCCTATCACCTGACGTCGGCTAAAATTGCAAAAACTTTGCATGAAGAAAACCGGGAAATGTTTGCTGGACGCGTTATGGTGGAAACCCGCGAGATCATCGCCAGAACCATGGGCGAATTCGAGAGCATCGAGGAAATCAACAATGTGGTCGTAGCCCGAGGCCCGAACGGCGAAAAGGTTTACCTGAAAGATGTCGCTTCGGTCGAAGATTCTCACGAAGAGATGCGGGTCAACACCCGCTTTAACGGAAAGTCCTGTGTGAAGTTGAACATCCTCAAGCAGGCCGAGGCAAACACTGTAACGGTAGCTCAAGCCGTGAAAAAGCGGCTTGATCATCTCCGCCGCGACATCCCCGGAGATATCCGATTCGGCTATGTGGAAAATCAGGGTGATTACGTTATGGGCGCGATCAAAAGCGTCCGGAACTCCGCTATCCTTGCTGCAATATTGGTCATTATTGTGGTCTATCTTTTTCTGGGCAACTGGCGGCAGGTCCTGGTTATGATGGTCGCCCTGCCTGTTACTCTATTGGCCAACTTCTTTGTAATGAAGATGTTTGGATTCTCCGTTAACTTATTCTCTTTAGGCGGACTGGTCGTCGCGCTTGGTATCATCCTGGATAACTCCATCGTGGTGCTCGAAAACATCACCCGCCTCAAGGACAAGGGAACAGCAGATTATGCCCTGATGGGAACCGGGCAAGTTGGCTCGGCGATCATGGCCGCGACCCTGACGTTTCTGGCGATCTTTCTGCCGTTTCTTTTCGTGCCGGGACTGGCCTCACTCCTCTTCAAGGAACTCGTGCTGGTAGTTGCCGGTATTGTGGTTATTTCTCTTATCGTTGCCGTGACGCTAACCCCCATGTTGACGGAGCGACTGCTGCGGAAGGAAAGGTTGGGACGTCTTTCGCTTGCGGCTCGAATCTTTGATTCCGTAATCGGGCGGCTGAGGGACGCTTACTCGCGTCTGTTGCGTGTTTGTTTGCGGGTGAAATGGCTCGTTGTCGTTGTCACCGTGGCAATATTTGCTGCGGGGCTTTGGCTGGCCACCCTTGTTGGATCAGAATTTCTGCCCAAGGTGGATGACGGCCGGGTCATGGTTAAGGTAAAGATGCCCAGCGGAACCGCGGTTGGCGAAGTGGATCGGATACTGGCCCAACTTGAGGCAAAGCTCCAGGGAATGCCTGAGATCGAAAGTATTTTCTCACTGGCTGGAGGCAAGGTGTGGGGCTTGTATACGTACGAGATCGCCAATGAAGGGGAACTCGACATCCAGCTTGTCCCAAAGGCCAGACGCAAGATATCGACACAGGAATTCATTCAGAAGATCAAGCCTCTGGTGAAAACGGTTCCTGCTCCGGGGGGTAAAATTCCCGTAATGCAAATGAAGGTCAAGGGCATTCGAAAAGTCGGTCAGCAGGAAGTCGAGGTAAAGGTCAAGGGGACCGAGATCGTTCCTATCTTCGAGTTCGCAGGCCACGTGGCTGATAAGCTGAACGAAAGTGCGGGGATCACCAATGTCAATATATCAATGGACATGACCAAGCCGGAGTATCGAATATATATTGACCGGGCCAGGGCCTCCTCGCTGGGAGTCTCTGTTGGTAAAGTGGCCTCAACGCTTCGGGCGCTGATTCATGGCGTCGTGTTCACCCAGTACAGAGAGGGAGCCGAATACTACGATATCCGGGTCATGGTTCCCAAGGCGCAAATCACCAGCAAAACGGATCTGGAGAACCTCGTCCTTGAAAACGATCGTGGAAACCCAATGTATCTTCGCGACATTGCTGAAGTTCGCCGGGCGGTAGGCCCGGTGGAAATCATCAGAGAAGACCAAGCTAAAGAGGTCATTGTTCGGGCCGACGCAGCGGGCATCAGCGTGGGTGAGGCCGTTGCCAGGGCTGAAGATGTTGTAGCCAGCCTGGATCGGCCAGCCGGCGTTCAATACGAAATGGGCGGCCAGGCCCGGATGATGGCTGAGAACCGACGGACAATGGGTCTGATTATCATATTCGCGGCCCTGTTTGCCTACGTCGTTCTCGCCATTCAGTTCGAGTCGTTTCTGCTGCCGCTGTTGATCATGTTGAATGTTCCATTCGCCCTGGCCGGGGCATTCCTTGCGCTGTTTGTAACTAATACCCCGATAGGTGTTACCGTCTTGATAGGCCTCGTCGTGATGATGGGCGGCATTATATCGCAGGGCGTTGTGCTTCTCGCCCTGGCGGAGGCTTATCGCAAGGATGGTCATAAGCCCTTGGAGGCAATTTTGCGCGCTGCTCCGATTCGGGTTCGCCCAATCCTGATGACACAGCTAACCACGGTTCTGGGGATAGTTCCATTGGCCCTTAATCTGGGCGAGGGGGGCGACATGCTCCAGCCGATGGCCATCGCGGTCATAGGCGGGCTTTTATATTCGCTGGTCCTTACGCTCTTCTTCCTCCCTGCGACCTATGCGCTGGTTAGTCGCAAACCGGAGGCCAAGTGTGTATCATAATGGAAGGTTATTTTCTTAATTAAAGGAGGAAATATGGGACCATCGAAGGACAAAATCAGGCAGATGGTAAGGGAAAGTTATGCCGGGGTCGCTCAACCCGATGAGTGTTGCTGTTGCGGTGATTCGTTAAATCTTGCGAACATATTAGATCTGGGTAAAAAACTCGATTATACGGATGATGAACTTGCCATTGGCCTGGGAGATGCAAATCTTGGCCTCGGATGTGGGAATCCCTTGACCATTGCGAATTTGAAATCCGGAGAAACCGTGCTCGATTTAGGGAGCGGAGCCGGCTTTGACGCGTTTCTGGCAGCAAAGAGCGTGGGGAAAGAGGGAAAGGTTATCGGCGTTGACATGACGCCGGAAATGATAAAAAAGGCAAAGAAGAATGCAGATAAAATGGGTGTCGGCAATGTC
>JAQYWL010000022.1 GCA_030145035.1 Desulfobacteria bacterium
CATCTACCAGAGACGCAAAGGCCGCAGAGAGGAGATTTTTTTCCATGCCGTTGAGAGTCTGGCAAGGAAAAGGCTTCACAGTGTTCTCTTTTCTCATAACATGCAACTGGGCTAAAAGTCTAACACTTTGAGTCCATCAGAAGGACAGTTATTTCACAAGAAAGCTTCCCTTGTAATCATCTCCAACTAACCACGGCACACACGGGGCAAAAGGAGAGACGAACAGAATAGCCTATTACTATCCGGTCTGTTTTCATTCGAACTCTTCGTTGTGATCTTCTATTGATTCCTCCATTTCGGTTTGTATCTGCTCTAGGGCTCTTATCTGAATTTCATCGTGCCATTCAGAGAGGTTTATACTGGAAAAATCAAGCATCTGAAACTCCTCCATCCTCCACTTTCGTGCCATCATGAACCGGCTCTAAAAGGATTACTTAGAAACTGGAAAACTAAAGGGCCCCAAGTTACCCGCCCGTCTTTGAAAACTGTAAATGTAAAGGGAGTCCCCAGGTTTCAACGAAGCAATAAGTCATTTCATATCAACTACTTGGCTGAAATACTTATTTATTTATGGACGTCCCCATTGGACCTCGTCTTTTTCTCCGTCCCTCTTTTTCTCCAAGGACGTCCCTCTTTTTCTCCCCATGCCTATAAGACGTCATCCTTGTCACACTGCTTGGGCTCAGCAAGTGAAGTAATGTGAGGGCTTGCGAAAGGAAACCAGGCGTTGAATTTATGAACCATATGGTGAGGATGGTAACTCTCTTTTGCCTGCCGCAGACCCGGCACACCCAGATCTTGTTCTCGGTTCACAAACTCGAATTCGCTCAGGGCGAACTTGGCGAACCACTGATTGACAAGCTGGCCGAGACCACGGAAACCAGGCATTGCCTTCTCAAAGTGGCACACGGCCGTGCCTGGGCTCAGTTCCTCACCAATGGCATAGGCTTGGATGGTCTCATCAATTCGGATCGCGCCGCCGATCAGCTCCAGGTCTTGATAGTGGGTGAAAGTCTGGCGAATAGCGGCATACTCACTGCACAGACCAGGGTCGCGCCCACACTCTCTCGCCCTGCACCAGCGGTCCTGCATCTCGGAGCATTCATCAATCAGCTCCGGTCTGATGGGCTCATACTTGCAAGAATAAGCTGCAAGGCACTGCTTGACGAGATTCCGTTTCTTGTGAAAGCGGCGCCCGGAAAGCTCGGCCAAATCGGCTGTGCGGTATACGTAGTCCGAATTGTCCCTGTCGGTCTCCACGTGAAGGTCCGCTTCGCGCAAAAGGGCGGCAGTCTGCTCGGCAATGCGTACAAAGCCCGCCACCTGCACGTCGAGGGAACTTGCAACAGCCAATGGCGAGGCTTCACCCACAGGTTGGCCGAAGACTACTTTCTGCTTGGCGCCATCTTTGTCTGTGTCGGCTACAAAGACGATGGAATCGTCAACTTCCGCAAAATAGATGGATCTGGAATTCCGCCATAGAAAAAGATTGCTGAAGGTCAGTTCGGAAATCTCCGGAGGATGCCTCTGCAGAAAAACTTTTATGGTCGGCCGGTCGCTCAGTTCAAGGGAACGAATCGTCGACATTGGTCTGGCTCCCTGGCATATAAACCCTAATCTTGCATAAACAACAGGGCGAGAGTATGAGAAAAAACGGGACCAAGTAAGGAACTGATATGAAATTATACCTTTTACCGTTTTGCTTCATAGAGAAAGTTATACTTTCATGACCGTTCTCATCTGTGCATCTGTATGTCTAGCAACGCTGAAATGTCAAATGTTGAGACCCGACCCCTATGTTTTTCTGGTTTCTGGCTAAATATCAGATTTAAAAACACTTGACCAGCGCCGTTTTGGATTTTATATTATTTCCTTTGAGGTTTCATGGGTCCGCTACAACGCTCAATTCCTCACAATCTTCATCTATCTTCCACTTTCTTGCCATGAACCGGCTCTAAAAGGATTACTTAGAAACTGAAAAACCAAAGAGCGTTGCCAAACTTTCCTCGCATCATCTCCGCATATGGGCAGTTATTGAATTATTTAATGACGTCCCGCTTGTACTCAGGACGTCCCGCTTGTTCTTCCCAGTTCCGAAGTACTTGACTGATTATGGCATCTAGTTCGAGCATGTCCCCCATCCTCCCGCTTGTGGACAGGCAAGCCTATAAAATCGCTACTGCTCCGGTTGACTCATTCCTCGAATGGCCCGGATTCTTTCCAGAACAGGCGGATGCGCATAACTTAGAAATACTTTAAGCGGGTGGGGTGTTAGGTTTGACAGATTATCCACGGTTAGCCTTTTCAATGCTGAAATCATTGATTCTGGTTTTCCGTAAGTCGCAACTGCATATGCATCAGCTTCGTATTCATTTCTTCTGGAAAGCATTTTACCAAAGATCGAGATAACCATATTGATAGGAGCGTAAAGAAAGGCAAAGAATATCAGACTTGCGTATGTTGAAGTGTTTTGCATCCTAAAGGCTGAAAAGAGTCCCTTGTTGTTTATGAAAAAAGAGACCAAAAGGAACATCAAGCCCGTCGTCATAATTGACTTCAGCATAGATTTGAAAATGTGTTTCTTCTTGTAATGTCCCATTTCATGGGCAAGGATACAAACAAGTTCATCTACTGTGTGTTTCTTTACCAGCGTGTCAAATAGGACGATTCTACGGAATTTTCCAAAGCCTGTGAAGAGGGCGTTTGATTTGGTAGAGCGTTTGGAGGCATCCATCTCAAGAACGCCTTTAATCTTAAAGTCTTGTGATCGGGCGTAATTTTCAATGGCCGTTTTGAGCTTGGCGTCTTCCAGGGGATATAACTTATTGAACAATGGCAGTATGACGACGGGCGCAAAAAATGTAAGCACTATTTGGAACAAGACCACCATGAGCCAGCAGTAGACCCAGGCCCAGCTTCCGGCTTTGCCGAAAAACCACAAAACGGTCGAAAAGACAGTGGCTCCCATAATGGCGGCCAGTAGCCAACTTTTCAGTATGTCTAAGAAAAACGTCCTTACGGTGGTTCGATTGAAGCCGTATTTCTCTTCAATGACAAAGGTGTTGTAAGCTGAAAAGGGAATGGAGATTATTTGGGAAGCCAGCATTAGAATTCCGGCGAAGATAAGTCCCGTAAAGATAGGGCCGAATTGAAAACTTCTTGCAATCTGGTCGACAAGGTTGAAGCCGCTGATCAGGATGAAGGCGACCGTAATCGGTGTCGTGATTGTGTTAGTGATTATTTCAAACCGCGTATCTTCCTTCAGATAATTTTGGGCTTTTCTGTATTGTTCGGCATCGTAGTAACCTTCATATTCCTCAGGCAAATCGTTTTGTGTATGCCTTACATTGAGCGTCTCTACCACGACATACAAAAGATAATGACCAACGATAACAAAAAGGATAATGACCAAGTAAATGTTCATCTCCATAACATATCCGTTTATCAGACTTTTTTTGGAAATATCACATTTTGGCACATTTTGGAAAGTCTTTCTCACACAGCAGACCCGCCTCAACCCAACTTTTTAACCGGCTTTCAAGTTAATCACACTCCCTCTGTCGTGTTTTGAGAGACTCATATCAGAAGGGCGTGACGGATCCGGTCACAGTTGGAAAGAAATACAAATATTTTCTGGAAGGAGCTTGGGGCCAGTTCTTGGGCGAGGCGAATGGGCACTACGCTATTTTTAAGCGGATATGCGTGAAATTTTAAGACTTGCTTCTATTCAGAAGCCTCCCCGACGAATATCACCTGGCACCACGCTCTTTCAAGCTACTTTTGGCGGTTTGTTCTTTCCTCGCTGCTGAGGGGCAGGTGGCTTGAGGCGGTTTTTGCGGATCTGCGCCTTGCGCTTGGCATCACCATATTTTCCAAATCTACCGCCCATGGATGTCTCCTGCTTTCCAGCTATCAGCTATCAGCTATGAGCTATGAGCTAAATTCCTCTATCCTCGACTTTCTTGCCATCATGAATCGGCTCTAAAAGGATTACTTAGAAACTGTAAAACTAAAGAGCGTTGCCAAACTTCCCCAAGCTCCAAACGATCCTTTTGACTATCCGTCGGTATTCGATCCTGAAAACCTCAATAGACTTTTTATGCGTTCTATCTTCTCTTCAGCCACACCTTCCAAATCGTCATATTCCAACCAGCCGTCTTTAATCAACCTGGCAAACACCAAATCAAGTACAGAATATCTATAGTCATATTTCTCATCGACTTCTTTCCTTTTTTCAGTCAGGAAATCATGCAACTCCCATATATCATCCGATTTTCTGATGTTATTTGCTTTTTCGCGTATCCTGCCAGTAAGATAGGAACATTCACGTTCATATGCCTTCTCGAAGGCTTCTCTATCGATCTTCTTTTCACTCTTTGCCCACTTGATATGGTTCATTTTCGAAAGCCTCTTCCTGTCTGCCGACCTCGCGTATGGAGAGTTATTGAATTGTTTAAGGACGTCCCCTTGTCTCCCCTTGTCTCCCTTGTCTCTTCCGGCGCTTCCAGGACGTCCCGCATATCGCCACAATTTGTCAAGGACGTCCCCAAGTTTACACAAGTTTACATTCTTTTTTCGTTCTAATGAGGCTTACAGCAATACCCTGATTGTTCTGATAAAGTCCTTCATTTCATCGAAGGACATCTTGACATCCTGCTCGTCAAACTCTGCAAAATCATCATAATCTCCTGTAGACCGATTGTTATAAGCATTGTGCAGTATCCTACCGTATTTTCTGTCAATCTCACCCTTGGAAATGAATTCCTTGTTAAACCAACCAATCAGTTGTTGGTGCTTTGAGGTAGAAAAGTCATATCTTAAGGAAAGCGCTGATAGTATATAGAACATGCCATAGTATATTCTATTAACTGCCAGAAGAAACTTTTTGTTCTTGATCAAAAATGAGACTTCTTCAATAGTATCCGTCGCCCTTGCAATTCTGTGTTCAATTAGCGCTTTTTTCTCATCATCTTTCATGCCGCCACCCCCTGTTGCAGAGCATGTTGGATAAAAGGCTGTTTTCCCTTCAAACTTTTCAGCTCCAGTTCGGAAATAACTTTTACATCTGTCAGGATGTTATACTTGAGGTCGGAAATATAAACTTCATCTACAATTTCCCTTCGCTTCTGCCAGGAAATGGGACGACTTACGATGACAAGTATATCGTAGTCCGAAAATTCAACTGCTTGGCCTGTGGCCTGAGAACCAAACAGTATTACCTTCGAGATAAAGCTAAATTTCCTTTGCAATCTCTCCTTTAACTCTTTCATGATCGCGACATTTTCCTTGTTCATAATCGTTCCTTACCCCTCTGAAAACTCATCCCCATTCCGCCTCCCAACGGCATTTGACATGTTCAACTTAGCCAACAGCGTTCCCAAGGGTCCTTGACTTTTTACTATCATGAACCGGCTCTAAAAGGATTACTTAGAAACTGGAAAACCAAAGATGTCCCCAGGCTCAGACTCAAGTCCAATTTGTCAAGGACGTCCCCAGCTTTCCCACCAGCTTTCCCACCAACTTTCCGAAAAGTTCTTATTTGTCTCATTCGTCTCATTCCGAATATTTAATATTTAAGATGCGACCCTCTCGTCTTCTCCTTCGGGACATCGCCTTTCGTGCATGTCGGATCCATTTGTTCCATACACATAGCCACAGATGGTACACTCGGTCTTGTACGCATACTGCCCATGATCGGTCCCCGGAACGCCACAATGACCGCAACACTGCTGGCCGTTAGGATTCAGGTAGCCGATTTCTACGGACTCACCGCTTCCTTCCTGCCATTGAATTTGCATATCGGTGTCGTTCATATTGATCTCCTCTTTTCAAAAATGATTAAGAGTCAAGAGCAGACCCTTACGCCTTGCTACGCCTTGTATTTGTCAAGGGTGCAGCTCTGACCTCTATGTCTCTACGTCTTTCCAAAGATAACGAATATGAACCCGTAGTGGAGGATGGCATTTAGTCGGCCAAATTATAAAACAGCTACTTTGCATGACAATTCGCACAGACGGGGTTAGTAGGATCAATTCTGTCAGGCTTCGTCTTAACATCTATACCCGGATACTGGGCGTGGTGAAACTTGGTTCTATTCTGTGCATAG
>JAQYWL010000059.1 GCA_030145035.1 Desulfobacteria bacterium
ACGGGCAAAACCACCATCGCTACCAACCTGGCTGTGTCACTGAATGGAGATGTGCAGTTGTTGGATTGCGATGTGGAAGAACCCAATGCCCACCTTTTCATGAGACCTGAGATAAATCACACTGAGACGGTGACCACACCTGTCCCGGAAGTACATCTTGACAAGTGCGATTTCTGCGGGAAGTGCGGCGAGATCTGTCAGTTCAGTGCCATCACCGTCATTGGAGAGAAGGTCCTGACCTTCCCCGAACTCTGCCACAGTTGCAAGGGATGCATCATGGTCTGCCCGAGGGAAGCTGTAAGCGAAAAGGGCCGGACACTTGGGGTATTGGAAACTGGGTTGTCCGGCTCGGTGGAGTTTATTCATGGCCGTTTACGGGTTGGTGAGGCGATGTCTCCACCCCTGATAAACCTGGTCAAGGAGCACATCGCTCCTGGAAAGATCTCCATCATCGATGCCCCGCCCGGGACGTCGTGTCCGGTCATTGTCACCCTGAAAGGTTCGGACTTTGCGATTATGGTCACCGAACCTACGCCCTTTGGGTTAAACGACCTAAAGCTTGCTGTTGGGGTAGTGCGTATTTTGGAAATTCCCATTGGCATCATTATAAACCGTTGCGATGTAGGAGACGACGGCGTTGCCACATACGCCAGAGAGGAAAACCTACCTATCCTGATGGAGATTCCGGACGACAGGAAGGTTGCCGAGGCCTATTCCCGTGGCGTCATGATGGTAGACATAATGCCTGAGATGAAAGATAAATTTCGGGTCATGTATGATAAGACAAGAAAATTGTTGTAGCAGGTTATCATTCGCTTAATAGGGATAGACTTTTGTTAATTTTGAGAATCTATAAAAAGATATATATATTCCTGAAACAAGAATTAATCTAAGTACGAATTTATTAAGCGAACGATGAGTAAGGTATGAGTTGTTTGCATGAAAGAGCTGACAATCATAAGTGGGAAGGGAGGCACCGGAAAGACAAGCGTGGTGGCCTCTTTTGCGGCCCTTGCCGAGAATAAGGTCTTGGCCGACGGGGACGTGGACGCGGCTGACCTCCATTTGATACTTGCCCCGGACATAAAGCATGAAGAAGATTTCAGGGGAGGACGAGCCGCTAAGATAAATCTGGAAACTTGTACTGAATGCGGGGAATGTCTGGATCGCTGTCAGTTCAATGCCATCAGCCCGGACTTTGTTGTGAACAAGATAGACTGTGAAGGGTGCGGCGTGTGTGTCTATTTCTGTCCGGTACAGGCCATCGACTTTCCACAGAACATATGCGGCAAGTGGTATATTTCGGAAACGCGGCTCGGCCCCATGGTCCATGCCAGGCTGGGTATCGCAGAGGAAAACTCCGGCCTGCTGGTCAGCTTGGTCAGAAACCAGGCCAGGGTGTTGGCCGAAGACAGAGGGCTTGATACCATTATTGTAGATGGTCCCCCGGGGATAGGATGTCCGGTTATCGCCTCCATAACCGGCGCCAGTGCGGTCCTGATTGTGACAGAACCAACTTTATCAGGTTTGCACGACCTTGAGAGGGTTGGGGGCCTGGCTGCCCACTTTAAGATACCGACGCTTGCGTGTGTCAACAAATTCGACCTGAACGAGGAGATGTCGGATCAAGTTTCAGACTACTGTGCAAGAAACCACATCGAGTTGGTAGGCCGTATCCCTTATGATACCGCAGTCACCTATGCCATGGTGGCCGGCAAGAGTATCGTCGAATTTTCAGACGGCAAGGTCTCTGATGCCGTTAAGCGGGTATGGCACAAGGTTAAGACATTGCTGGAAGACATGGGATGACATTTCTCCACTGGGGCTAGGGAGGCCCGCTTGTCTCGTGCCCCCAACGCCTCTACCTCCATTCTGCCCTCCCCCCTAATAAGTACCCCGTTGAAGGGGGGAGGGTTTGAGGGGTTTTGGAATATTGGAACAATGGAGCATTTCGTTTACGGGCCTGTGCCCTCACGAAGATTAGGCCGGTCTTTGGGTGTCGATCTGGTGCCCTACAAGGTCTGTTCGTACGATTGCATCTACTGCCAGCTCGGGCGAACCAAAGAAAAAACGATCGAGCGAAAGCCGTATGTGCCGGCAAAGAGAATCCTGCCCCAGGTATATCAAAAGCTGAAAGAGGGCATTCGGCCAGACTACATCACTTTGGCGGGTTCAGGAGAACCCACCTTAAACAGTGAAATAGGATCATTGATTCATGAAATAAAGAAATACATAGAGATTCCGGTCGCCGTCTTGACCAATGGCTCCCTCTTGTGGGACAGCCAGGTCCGTGAATCGATAATGGAGGCTAATGTAGTACTGCCCTCTCTTGACGCCCACGATCAAGAGGGATTTGAAACCATCAATCGCCCACATTCTGAGATCAAGTTTGAAATCATGGTGGAGGGACTCATTGCCTTCCGGAAGGAATATTCGGGTGAGATATGGCTTGAGGTCTTTATCCTGGACGGTATCAATGGCACGGAAGCCGACGCGATACAGTTCAAACGCTGGATTGAAAGGGTGAATCCTCAAAAGGTTCACATCAATACAGCGGTCCGTCCTTCAGTAGAGACCTACGCACGGCAAGTCTCCCCAGAAGAGATGACCAGGTTTTGCAAAATTCTGGGTGAAAAGGCCGAAGTGATTACGCCGTATAAGGAACAGGAGAAGCATAAGAGGGGGGCCGACGTCAAGGAAGACCTTTTGAACCTCCTTGCAAGGCGTCCGTGTACCCTGGATGACATCTCTTCCGGGCTGAGTGTGCATAAGAATGAGATTTTGAAATACATTGAGCCTTTGGTCAAAGACCATACGATTGACATGGTGAAAAAGGGCTCTGTGGTCTATTATCAATCCAACCCGGATAGACCGGAAATACGAAGCACGAAATCCGAAATCCGAAACAAATCCAAATACTAAATGTTCAAATGTTCAAAACTGTAGAAGCCGTCTCAAGCGCGATTGAAAATGTCAGAATTGGTTATCGTTTTTTATTTTGAATTTTTGTCATTCGATATTGTTTCGTATTTCGATATTCGTATTTCGAATTTATTTTCTGCCACAAGAAACACGAACTTTACAACTAACGGACTAAGATACCTCTAGTGACACCAAAAGAAAAAGTAGAAGATGCCCTGAGGGGCGTCATCGACCCCGGCACCAATCTTGACATCATGCGTATGAAACTGGTCAGGGACCTTTCGATCGATCAGGATGGCAGGGTCAGCTTGACATTTCGGCCCTCTTCTCCGGTTTGTCCCATGGCCTTCAAGCTGGCCTATGATATTAAGAAGGCCGTTCGACAGACACAAGGTGTTAATGAGGTCGAGGTCAAGGTTGCGGGATACAACAGGGCCGATGAGCTCATGGAAGTGTTAAGACAGGCAGGGTAGAGATCAGGGGCTTCGCCCCAATTGGAGTATTGGAGCAATGGAGGACTGGAGTGATGGATTTGGAGGAATAGAAAGAACAGTTTTTGCCGCTTTTACCACCCGCTACTCCAGTACTCCAGCACTCCATCTGAATGGCATAAATCAGGTGCTACCCAAAGGGCTATGATTTCAATGGGTTGTAGAAATTCCGAAAGGTTACATTAGGAGGTTGCATTATGCCAATCTATGAATACCGATGCTTAGACTGTGGCCATACCTTTGAAAGACTGCAGTCCGTGCGAGAAAGACCGGTTGCCGATTGTCCGGAATGTGGAAAGCCGGCGGAAAAGGTGTTAAGTGCGTCTGTTGGTTACATCATGAAGGGGGCCAGCAATCCGGGTGGTGGCCGCTGGGCACAAGACGGCGGCCCGTGCTGCGGACAATCCTCACCTTGTGAGAATCCCAAGCGATGCTGTACGAAATAAGAAATAAAATCGCTCCGCGATTTTATGTAAGGAGGCATAGCCAACAATGAAGATAGCTGTTACATCTACCGGAGATGAATTGATTTCCGACATGGATCCCCGCTTTGGGAGGGCCAAATACTTTATTATGGTAAATCCGGAAACACTGGAGTATGAGATTGTAGAAAACAAACAAAATCTCAATCTACCCCAGGGAGCAGGTATCCAGGCCGCACAGACTATCGTGGATCAAAAGGCTGATGTATTGATCTCCGGCAACTGCGGTCCCAAGGCCTTCCAGGTTTTGAATGCTACAGGTATAAAGGTTGTGACAGGCGCCAAGGGGCGTGTTATAGATGCCATTACCCAGTATAAGAGCGGTCAGTTGCAGGCAGTAGAAGGACCCAATGTGGAGGGGCACTGGGTCTAAACTATTTTGACATAGTCTTTTTAGGGTTCGCGATCATTCCGCTATCAAAGAAACCTAAGAATTAATCAACGGATAATTCAGGAATTGCGAATTCAGGAATTGAGGAATTGAAGGTGTTGTACTGATTTCAATTATCAAATTCCTGAATTCCTAAATCATTATAATACAGGAGGTTTTATTATGGATCATTCCGAAAAGCGTAAATCTTGTAGTCCTCAACAGGACTCTGGCATGGCTGCACAAGACCAGGCAATCCGGGAATCCCTGGGTCAAATCAAGAACAAGTTCCTGGTCATGAGCGGCAAAGGGGGTGTTGGCAAAACAAGCGCTGCCGCCAACATAGCCGTGGCCCTTTCAAAAAAGGGGGTCAAAGTCGGTCTAATGGATGTCGATCTTCACGGCCCTGATATTCCCAGAATGCTGGGACTCAAGGGACTTCTAGACATCAGCGCAGATAATCGAATGGTGCCCAAAGCTTATTCAGAGAACCTGAAAGTAGTCTCCATCGAATCCTTGACCCATGATACGGACGAGGCCGTGATCTGGCGAGGCCCGTTGAAGATGCAAGTCATCCGCCAATTTATCTCTGACGTCCAGTGGGGAAAGCTCGATTATCTGATTATCGATTCACCGCCCGGCACAGGGGATGAACCGCTTTCCGTGGCTCAAACGATCCCTGGTGCCAGGGCAATCATCGTGACAACGCCTCAGGAGATATCTCTTGCCGATATCAGAAAATCGATCAATTTCTGCAGAACCGTAAAAATGCCAGTCTTTGGATTGATAGAAAACATGAGCGGTTTTATGTGCCCCCATTGCGGCAAATCAGTGGATTTATTCGGCACAGGAGGCGGTTTCAGAACTGCCCTTGCCATGAATGTCCCCATCTTGGGGCGCATCCCCTTTGACCCCAAGATGGTGGAGTGTGCTGACGCAGGGAAATCATATCTGGAAAAACATCCGGACTCAGAGGGAACAAAAGCCTACAACGAAATCGTCGCCAAAATCATAGAAGGGGAACAGACTAGAGCGCCTGTGACCAAATCTACTCAAAGGGATGAAAAAGATAGAAAGGAGGCAACAGTTATGAAGATTGCGATCCCCGTGGCCGGGGGACGACTGACAGCCCATTTTGGCCATGCGGCGGAATTTGCCATTGTCCATGTGGAAAACCAGGAAATAAAAGAAAAGGAACTCCTGACCCCGCCGCCCCACGAGCCAGGCGTGCTCCCCAGATGGCTTTATGAGCTGGGCGTGGAGGTTATCATTGCGGGGGGCATGGGACAAAGGGCCTTGAGCCTTTTTGGAGAAAACGGCATAAAGGTCGTCCCAGGCGCCCCCAGCCTAACCCCTGAGGAGCTGGTTCATCAGTACCTCACCAATACCCTGGTTGCTGGAGAAAACGTGTGTGACCATTAAAGGACAGGAATGGCTGTAAGAAGAATACTCACCTACCCTGATACGTTTCTGCGTGAGCGATCTGAGCCTGTCACCAATATAGACGGAAAGATCCAGCAGCTCATTAACGATATGGCTGACACCATATACCACACACCTAACGGCATTGGGCTGGCAAGCAACCAGGTGGGAGAGCCGTGTCGCATCATCATGTTCGACACCTCGGCCAAGGACGAACCGAACGACCTTGTGGTGCTCATTAACCCGGAAATCATTGAGGGCGATGGGCTGATCGTCAACGAAGAAGGGTGTCTGAGCGTTATTGACTATAGGGCCGACGTTAAACGCTCTGAACGTGTTACCGTCAAGGGTATAGATAGAGAGGGAAATCCGATCACCCTCAAAAAGGAAGGGCTTGATGCCATAGTACTGCAGCACGAGATCGATCATCTGAACGGCATTCTCTTTATTGACCATATTAGCAAGCTCAAGCGAGAGCTTTACAAAAGAAGGTTGAAAAAAAAATTGTTAAAGGAGAGGGACTCCTCGTCACAGAGACTCTAAAGATCTTTGGGATGTTTGGTTTCTGGTTGTGCGGATTTGCGAGATTCAGCCGGCACCAGAAGGAAGGTATCGCCTTCTTGCTTGACGCAAAGGCCAAACATGCGAATGGTGGTGGTAAGAGGTCTGCCGAAGAAAAAATCCATCGTGTTCAGATCCAGCCTGAGCTTCTCTGTTAGAAAGGGCCTTATGTGGTGGTCGTACTGTAGAAGGGCCAGAATGCTTCCCACTGCCTTGTCGGAATCCGGTCCCCGCAGCCCTCTTACTGCTGACTCTAAGGTCTTATAAGCGCACCTTTGTTCATGTGCAGCTAAGATTTTAAGAATGCCATCATCTGGCTTGATAAGGTCCCTTCTTTGAAGACACGGTCTTGCCATGACTTCCTTAAATCCCCGCAGGTCCCAGCATTTCAAGGCCCGGCACTCAAGAGGTCTGTGGTTGTAAATCCTGCACGCACTCTGGTCATCATCATAAAACATGCATGACCAGGCTTCACCCTGCCCTTTGATCTTGATAATTTCCTGTTTTAGGACCATCAAAGTGTCATCAATATTGCGGACGACTTCACTCTTTCTTAAGGTATAAACATGGCTCTTTTTCAGAATTCCCTTCGCAAACAGGATAGCGTCCTCCTCGTGTAAGGTGGGACCCCCTTTCATACAACAGGTTCCGCAGCGAATACAGTGGGTGCGAGATGCCTCTGCCCTATCAGGCATCATATGATTGGCTTTGACCATGCTATACGATTTCGGAATGCGGATTTGAGTTTGAGATCACTTCCACAGGCCTTTTGGTGGGCAATGCCCACCCTACGTTCTAAACTGACCCGGATAAACGGGAACAAAAAAATTAATTTATCACGAAAGCACCCCAGTACGATGGTTCCCACCTACGGGGCAGGCGAAAATACGAAGGCACGAAAAAAGATATAATTTCGTGTTTTCCCTCTTTCGTGTTTTCGTGATAGTTTTTTATTTTTCTGCTGGAAAAAACACGAATTACATGACTAAGCGCCTAAATCAAGAAACCCCGT
>JAQYWL010000533.1 GCA_030145035.1 Desulfobacteria bacterium
GAGCAACCGGGCAGCCTCAACCCAAAGTTCTCATTCACTGTCCAAGGAGCCAACCACATACCGATTCTGGGGCGGCAGCGAAATCATCAACCCATTTGGCCGACACATCGTTAAAGCCGCCCTTTATGAGCCAGACGAGATTTTTGGGGAGATTTCAAGAAACTTGCTCCGTCGTAAAAAGATATTGCTCCCATATCTGAGAAATGATGATCCGTATTTCACTCACCGTGAGCTTCAACGCATTGTATACGAAAAATGACGGGGACTTTTGGGGGATGTCCTGGGACTTTTCGATATTAAGTTATCCACAGCCCGTAGACGTTACAGAGCCTTTATCCAAAAGTCGAAGGTATAGGCTTGAATCTCAGGGCTATGATTTTGACCGGGCTGTAAGAAGAGTTGCCCAATTATCAGCAATGAAGCCCCAGGAAGTATTGGGTACAGGAAAACATCCGCAAACGTAACAAATAATCCATCAGCCAATTGTAGGTTCAATTGAAAGGGGGATGTCATGGCACATTTAGAAGTCTTGAAAAGCGCAGACCTATTCCAATCCCTGTCAGATGACCAGCTCCTGAGCATTGCCGAACTGGGTCATGAAAAAAGCTTCCAGCCAGGCGAGGAAATCTTCAAAAAAGGCGAGAGGGCTAGAAGTCTCTATATACTTCTAGAAGGTTTCGTTGCCGTGCGGGTTAAGGATGAAGATGAATGCGACCTCATGGGTAGCACATTCAACGAAGAGGGCAGTGTTCTAGGTACCGCTGCTCTGGTGGAACCGCATATCTATAACGTAACCGCTGAGGCTTTGAGAAGGACAATAACTTTGGTTATTGAAGCGCCTCAGCTTGAGGAAATCATGAGCAGAAACGCTAACATCGGCTTTAAGGTAATGAATAGGCTGGCTCATGGATATTTCAAAAGTCTGAACACGCAGAGAACGGGAATGATCAACCTGTTCAAGATCTTTAGATCTCAAGTCCATAAATCGGAGGTTTACGATACTTATAGAGAGATAGCGTAACGATGGCCCTGTCATTATAGGCGATTAGCGCCTCAACATCGACAAAATGTTGTCGATGTTTGTAACATATTGTTTATATTAATAATGATTAAATCCGAAATCCGAATACCCGCCTGCCATGCAAAGTACTTAAGCAGAGAATAATGTCTGTGGCAATAACATTCACTTTGAGGCTCTACCCTGAATCTACGGAAAGGCATTGCGGACAGGTCGAAATTCGTACTGTTTTCAAGGCGTATGCCGCAAATAATTTTCAAATCTTCAAAATCCAAATGACCAAAACACGATTCCTGCTACATTGTTTTGAACATTCGGATTTTGGATTTGTTTCGGCTTGCTCTGGCGCGACATGCGGCGCGTGCCGGACGGGTAATGTCGTTGGGGGTTTTGGATTGACGAGTTTGCGGGTTTCAGGTTAGGAGTTGCGAGTCGCTTGTTACCGCTTTGTGGATACCGCATTTCAGATACCGGCTTGTGAATATTAGTCGCATCTCAGCAATTTTGAAAAATCCGGCATGTAGCAGCGAACATCAAGGATTCAGTATCCAGCATTAGACATCCAGTATTCAATATCCGATTTCGAGGATCAAGAATGGCGCATGTTCTGATCATTGATGACGACAAGGCGTTTTGTGACGTGCTGTATCACGCGGCAAAACGGATGGAACATGAGGTCCGCTGCACCCCCGTCCTCAGAGATGGGCTGATGGTGGCCCGTTTCGGAGATTTTGATGTGGTGTTTCTTTGCGTCAGGATGCCGGACGGCAATGGATTGGATGTCTTGCCAAAGATTCTGGAAGCGCCCTCTTCCCCTGAAGTTATCATCATAAGTGATGCCGGCGATCCTGACGAGGCCGAACTTGCCATCAAGAGCGGTGCCTGGGACTACATTAACCGGCCGTCCTCGGAAAAGGCAATTGCTCTGCCGCTGGTTCGTGCCCTGCAGTACCGGGCGAAAAAAGTGCCTATAGAGCCTTATGTCACTCTGAAGAAGGAAACTTTTGAGGGCATCGTAGGAAACAGTCCGCAAATAAAAAATTGCCTAGAAGTTGTAGCTCAGGCTGCTGATAGTGACACCACTGTCCTGATAACAGGTGAAACCGGCACCGGCAAAGAACTCTTTGCATGGGCCATTCACAATAACAGCGCCAGGGCTGACAAGAATTTTGTGGTGGTTGACTGCGCTGCCCTGCCTGAGACCCTTGTGGAAAGCACCCTTTTCGGACACGAGCGGGGGGCATTCACAGGTGCAGAGAAAGGCCGGGATGGCCTGATCACCCAAGCTGACGGCGGGACACTATTTCTTGATGAGGTGGGTGAACTTCCTTTCTCACTTCAAAAGACCTTCCTTCGGGTCCTTGAGGAACTGCGTTTTCGCCCCGTAGGTGGCAGGCGAGAAATAGAAAGCGATTTCAGGCTGATCGCGGCATCCAACCGGGATCTCGACGATGTGGCACGTCGCAAGCTGTTTCGTAAGGATCTCCTCTTTCGCCTCCGGTCTTTCACGATTGAATTGCCCCCACTAAGGGAACGTACCGAAGATATTGAACACATAGTTAAGCATCACGCGGCGCAACTCTGTCGAGAGTATGGCTTACAGAGAAAGGAGTTTTCTCCTGAATTCTTTCACGTACTACTTTCCGGCTATGACTGGCCCGGAAACGTGCGAGAACTGGTCAATGCCCTTGAGAGGGCCATTGTTTCAGCACGACATGAACCAATGCTTTTCCCAAGGCACCTTCCGACCGACATTCGTGCCAAGATGGCCCGGACCTCAGTCGGTGATGGGGATGTTGGAACACGAGAACCAAAAGGAACTGTTTATTCCAAGGAAACCCTTCCCGGGTTGCAGGAGTTGCGAGAAGCTGCCATTGCCGAAGTGGAAAAAAGCTATTTAACAAAGCTAATGTCGCTAACCAGAGGTAATATAAAAGAGGCTTGCCGAATATCCGGGCTATCTCGATCCCGCCTGTACGATCTCCTTAAGAAGCATCACGTCTCCACATCAGGTTAACCTCATCCGGCACAAATAACCTGTTCAAATGTCCTGTCTGACCGGACTTTGTCCTGTCTGACCGGACTTTGTCCTGCTCAACCGGACAACTTGAGTTGCATTTCCCCTTCGCCACCATGTCCATGTGGCACCACAACTAGCTAAAATAACACCGTAAACCGTGGTTACCGTGGGTGCTGGCACGTTTTTTGTTAAGTGTGTAACACTTTGCAGCGTATCGTGGGGTTATTGTGGAAAACTGCTCAAGGGAGACACCCGAAATGAATTTGCTCTTGTACACCACTGTATCACAAGAAGTTGCCGAACAGGTAAAAACAGTGCTGAAACCATCAGTTCCGGAGGGGACTATAGAGGTTTGCCGAACGATCAATGACCTTTCCCGGAGACTTCGGCTGCCCAAAGATGATCCGACCATCGTTGTTGTGTTGCCCGCCAGCCGAGAAGACATTTTGGATCTTCTTGCTATTCGACATTTGTTTCGCAACGTTCGCATTATCCTTGTTGTACCTGACATAGAAGATGAAACCATAGCCATGGCACATCGCCTACGGCCGCGTTACTTGACCTATCTCAATGGCAATTTTCTGGGGCTTTCCACGGTAGTGAACAAAATGTTTGAAGATTATGCCCAATGCTAGGAGAGTTTTGGGCAGCTGAAAAAACCCATTCTACCGAAAACGTAAAGGCTGTCATCACCAAAGGTAGGATAGACAGGCAAGTCCATTTCAATAAGATCCAAGAAATTCTGCGCGGACCAGTTGATGGTCGAGTAGTTGAGTGGTCAAGTCATCGAGGTCTCAGCAAGAGGGTGCTGGAGAAGGTAAACATGGATGGACCTCTCAAGATATTAGTAGTCGAAGACGAACCGGACAATATGTTTTTCATAACAGAAGCCTTAATGCCCTCAGGTTATACCGTTTGCAGGGCCACCGACGGGCAGGAGGCAGTTGAGACGGCTACAAAAGAGATGCCGGACCTTATTTTGATGGATCTCCGGTTGCCGGTGCTGAGCGGCTACGAGGCAAGAAAGCGGATCAAAGAGACCGAGGGCCTGAAGGATGTGCCGGTAATTGCTCTGACTGCCAGTGCGATGAAGAGAGATCGTGAAAAAATACTTGCAGCAGGCTTTGATGATTATATAGGAAAACCCGTGCATCCCGGCGACTTGACAAAAAAAGTCAAACAATGGCTGGGGAAGGGGAGCATCTGACATTGATCATTGACCATCGGTTGCTTAACATTTTTTCAATGACAAATGAGCCAGGAGGAAACGATAGAATTGGCTATAAACAGAGTTGGTGATTCCGGATCTGTGCATCAGCGAAAAGCTTTTCATAAAGAAGCAAGGGGAAATCTGAACCAAACTGACGAATATATTCGGAACAGCAAGGACCTTGCGGAATTGTATGAACAAACCCTCAGAGGGATCCGCGAGGGGGAGGTTGTCAGGGGAGAAATCGTTCAAGTAGATGAAAAACATGTCTTGGTTGACATCGGTTACAAATCGGAAGGGCAAATCCCCACAGCCGAGTTTATTGATTCAAAAGGCAATCAGACTGCCAGAGTCGGTGACAAGGTAGATGTTTTCTTGGAGCGGAAAGAGGACAAAGACGGACTCGTCGGGCTTTCCAAGGAAAAAGCCGCCACAATCAAGATGTGGAATGAGGTTGAAGAGGTTTATAGAAAGGGCGGAACTGTCAGAGGCAAAATCATTTGTCGAGTCAAAGGGGGGCTTTGTGTAGATATTGGTCTCCGGGCTTTCCTCCCGAGGTCCCAGGTCGATCTGAGACCGGTCAAGGACATGGATATTTTCCTCGGCACGGAGCATGATTTCAAAGTCTCAGGGTTTAACAAGTGGCGGAGAAATGTCGTTGTTTCCCGTCGGGCTGAACTGGAGGCAGAGCGAATAGCTCTCCGAGAAAAAACACTCGAACGTCTCCAGGAAGGCGTAGTCATTGATGGGATCGTCAAGAATATCACCGACTATGGTCTGTTTATCGACCTGGGTGGCATTGACGGTCTTTGCCATGTCTCTAACATGTCTTGGGGCAGGTCCAGGCATCCTTCAGAGATGCACCACATTGGAGACAAGATCATGGTCAAGGTCTTAAATTTTGATAGACAAAAGGAAAGGGTATCTCTTGGCATAAAACAATTAACACCCGATCCATGGACCAGGGTCAAAGACAAATACGCGGTGGGCACGAGGCTCAAGGGCCGTGTGGTAGGCATGAAAGATTATGGGGCCTTCGTAGAAGTCGAAGAAGGCGTTGAGGGCCTGCTTCACGTGTCTGAAATGTCGTGGACCAGAAACATCGGGCATCCCTCTCAGGTCTTGAATGTCGGAGATATCGTGGATGTCATGGTGCTGAGCACAGATGCCGCCAAAAAGCGGATTGCTTTGGGCATGAAGCAGGTTGAACCGAATCCTTGGGATACTATCAGCGAAAAGTATCCCGTCGGGACTACTATACAGGGGAAGATAAAAGATATCACAAGCTTCGGCTTTTTTATCGGCATTGATGACGGGATAGACGGGCTTGTGCATGTATCAAATATCTCATGGACGAAACGGATCAAATACCCATCAGAACTTTACAAAAAAGGCCAGGAGGTGCAGGCGGTTGTCCTGAACATTGACAAAGAAAATAGGCGTTTTTCACTGAGCATCAAACAGCTAACTCCAGATCCGTGGGATGAAGTCCCCCAAAAATATACACGCGGCACCCGAGTTACAGGCACAGTAACCAGCATAACCGATTTCGGCGCTTTCGTTGAACTCGAAGAAGGGGTAGAAGGCCTCGTTCATGTCTCCGAATTACCTATGGACAAGGGGGCAAATCCCCTGTCGCGATTTCATGTTGATGACGTGGTCGAGTGCAAAGTTATTGATGTCATTCGAGAGGATAAAAGAATTAGCCTTTCCATATGGAAATGGAAAAAGTGATTTACAAAATATTCGTAGGAGGGTCACATGAATCAGGCAAAAAATGGAGATACGGTAAAAGTGCACTACAGAGGAAGACTCGAAAACGGCAGGGTGTTTGACACTTCACAGGGTGGCCCACCCCTCGGACTGAAAATTGGAACTGGAAAGCTTATTCCGGGTTTTGAGAAAGCTATTATCGGTATGAAAATCGGGAACACAAAGACCATTACAATCTTGCCGGAAGAAGCATATGGACCAAGGTATAACGAATTAGTACTGGATGTAAAGAAAAGCGATTTTCCTGAAGATATTATACCTGATATCGGAAAGAAATTACAGCTTCGGCAGCCTGCTGGTGATGTTGTCCATGCAATTATTACAGATATTAATGAAGACACTGTAACTCTCGACGCAAACCACGCGTTAGCCGGCAGAAGATTGACATTTGATATCGAATTAGTAGCAATTGCTTAAGATGCAGTAGGCCAGACTTGATCTTGCAAATGTTCTGTTGAACCCTTGATTCTAGCTGGCAGTTAACATGACAAGAACCCACCTACAAAGAGGTCATCCTGGAAGTAGCCCAAGAGTTGTTGGAGGCCATGGGCTACCGGGTACTGATAGCCAAGGACGGAAAAGAGGATATCGAAGTCTATGAGAAAAATCGGGATCAGATAGACTTCGTGATTTTGGACATGGTCATATCCGGCATAGGTGGCGGGGAAGCCTACGACACGATGAAGGAGATCAATCCAAACGTAAAGGTTCTCCTTTCAAGCGGATACAGCATCAACGGCCAGGCGGCTGAGATAATGGCACGCGGTTGTGATGGTTTTATTCAGAAGCCTTTCACAATGAAAGGGCTCTCTCAAAAAACAGGAAAGATTCCAAAAGAGCAGCCAAATTGAGGGTTCCATCGTTAGGGAAGGGGTGGGGGTCGGAGAAGACTGGGGCCAGAGTAAAAAGAACTAAAAGAGGAGAGTCATGTGGATTTGAACATGAGAGTATTGGTGGTGGATGATTTTGCCACCATGCGGCGTATCCTGAAAAATATCCTCAAACAGATCGGTTTCACAAATGTCATAGAGGCCGACGATGGTATAACCGCCCTTGCGGTGCTCAAGAAGGACAAAATTGACCTTATAATGGCCGATTGGAATATGCCCAAGATGACAGGGCTAGACTTGTTGAAAACTGTGAGAGGCGATGACTCGTTAAAAGATATTCCGTTTGTGATGGTCACTGCTGAGGCCCAGAAAGATAATGTGATACAGGCGGTTCAGGCCGGTGTAAGCAACTACATCGTAAAGCCGTTTACAGCAGAGACCCTCAAAGAAAAACTGAAACAAATGTTTGACACGTAGAACAGGAAATTATTCCATATTCACTGGCAATATATGTAGAAGTCAGTGTGTCTGTTTTTTTCATTTCTGAGCTGAACCTTTACAGCCGTTATGCGCAAAGTGACCGAAGCCAAAGTAGCCTTCTTTGCCACCTTTGTTTTACTCTTCTCGCTGTCTACTCTCACCCTAGCACAGGGGAGAAGAATTTACCTGGATTTCAGAAACCAAACCCTCTCTGCCAGTATTGAAGAGGCCCCATTAAGAGACATTCTTAAGAGGATCAAACAGAAAAGGGGGATTTGGTTCAAGGCATGGTCAAAAGGCAAACCTATACTGGATGAAAAGGTTTCGGTGCGGTTTAGGGGTCTGCCCGTTCAGGAGGGCATGGAGCGAATCTTTTCCGAGTTCAATCACAGCCTCATCTTTGACCAGGATAGCATTGTTGGCGTGATGCTGTTCGGCAAGCCCGGCAAGAGAACCTATAAGGGCAGAAGGCGGAGTGTACGAAGAAGACGCTAGCTGTCCAAAATAGAGTAGAAAGAGCCTGATAACTTGGACGAAGCCACTAACAAACTGGCGCTACAGGAGGGAAACCGTGGAAGACAAAACGAGAAGTAGAGTCATTTCCATACAGGATAAGATAGAAACCAGGCCCATAAAAGAGGCTGCCAAGAGCAACGTGTTCTGTCAGTACGTTATGACGGGTATAACTCAACAGGAATTCAAGGATGATGTTTGTTATATCGGTGTGGTTTATACCGTACCAGTTGAAGACTACCCCGATGTTGTGGAGGCCTATGACACCGAGATTGATAGATTGTTTCCTGCATTGAGGGACGAAGGCGGGGAACTTGTTCCCGTGGCTGATGGCGTAATTGAACGTTATGAGGTTTACGACATAAACAGAACAAACGTGCACGTCATGTATCGTGTCCCCTATATGCGTAAGCCTCTTAAAGCTGGTTGAAAACGTTGCCGACCTGGGGTCTCCAGGGGTTGAACCTATAGGCCCGACTTCTCGCAAAGACAGTTTGGCTTTTGTTCTTTGCCGGTACCCGCATAGGCAAAAGAATCCTATTAATTGAGATGGCCGTTCACTTAAGTGAATTCACCGTTGATCAGGCAAACAAAGGAGGCTACTAAATGGCAGCAATTGGGAGCATGACAGCTACTGTGGCATCGGAGGAAGTCTATGAATTTAGTGCCTACGCTTGGACTACTGTGTTCAAGCCCCTTGGTGCTGTCTACGTTATAACAAAACGCACGATTAAGTCAGACGGAAGTGCTGATTACTCTCCGATTTATGTCGGTTGCACAGGCGATCTGTCAGCCTGCTTCGATAATCACCATAAAGCTGACTGCTTCGAAAGATATGGAGCCAACTGTGTTTGTGTCTTAGGCATCGAGGACGAGCAGCTTAGGTCAAAGATCCAGCTTGACATCATGGGCCAATACAACCCCGTTTGCAATGATTAGTCGTCCATTTGTAAGTCTTTTACCGGTTTCTCTATTATTGGGGTCTTTCCAGATCCTTGGACTGTAACGGCTACAAAACAAAAGGAGTAACGCATGGCACAGGCAAAACAGGGGGATACCGTTCAGGTTTACTACATAGGGAAGTTATTGAATAGCGACATATTTGATACTGTCACTAAGCGCAACTTCGTGCAATTTACCATAGGCGCGGGGCAGATATTTCCAGGGTTTGAAGAAGCTGTAGTCGGAATGAAACCGGGTGAATCGAAAACCATAACAGTCGCGGCCGATAAGGCGTATGGGCCATACCGTAATGAAATGGTACATGTGGTGGATCGAAATCAATTACCGGCGGACTTGAAACCAGAGGTTGGACAACAGTTAGAAATCCGCCAAGAGGATGGTGAAACCAATACTGCCAGGATAACCGACATATCCGAATCGACTGTGACATTAGATGCCAACCACCCTTTGGCTGGGCAAGATCTGGTTTTTGATATCGAGCTCGCAGAGATCCTTTAACCCTATCGTTCATAGTGACTTTTTGTGGGATTGGTGGATGCTGTGGGACTCTCCAATTCCCTGTACGATACTATCTACGCGCGGACGCTTCCAAGGACCCCGGCTCGGTGTTCTCAGTACCAATTAACACGAACACAGAAATCGTCTACAGAAACGGCTAAAATAAATATGAAAGATTGGGTAAAGCCGTATTTGATGAGAGGCAAAGCGAAAGTGTGTCTTGATGGGCAATTCAAGGATCCTTCCAGAAAAGAAGACATTGTTGAGGACGAATCAATAGAGTTTGAAAATGAAGAAGGCGTCTATGATGACCTAGCCCATTGTCTTAACATCCATTTTGGAGCGAGTGGAATAGGGGGAGACAGAGATTTTTTTACCCAAGTCTTTGGTTCCGTTTTGGCCGATCTCCCCTGGGAGGTATTCAAGAAACTTTCCGAAACACAAAACCTATTCTTCACTTTCACGCGAAATCCAGGTGCAGAGGTAAAGCAATTCATTCTGGAACATAACCTGAAAGCAGGACAAAAGGTACAAATAGTTATCTTCCCTTACGCCAGTATTCTGCTACCGACGATAGATGCAATAAGAGGGCAAATCGCTGTAAAACTTGCTTATGTGTGGGCGGAGTGCAATGGGCACAGGACGGACGAGTTGGAGCAAGAGGTCAAGGAAATCGCAAGAAGTTGGGGGTTTGAAAAGCAGATTAACGCTTTACGAGGTTGTGAAGCCAAAACAGAAGGATAAGCGAACCTGTCTAAATGGGCGCCACCGTTCGACCTTGCTTTCCAGCTTCAACAGGCAGAGGAACTGGAAGCCGACCGGTATCCGAAAAGAAGATGGTCAATGGATAATGGGAGACATTTTTATCCTAAAGTTCAAGGATACATGAACAGAGATGACCTTAAGAAACTAATCACCGGATAGCTGGTCGGAGTTTAATAAGGAACTGTTAGGCAAGATGTAACCTTTCACCCAAAGTGATCCCTGTAGTGGACCTGAGGCCGAAGTAAAGTAACGAGGCATGAGTCATGAAAAAGGCATCGATGATCATAGCTGTCATTATGCTTTGGGTTGTGAGCTTGGCAGTGGTTTATTCCGGCGAAAAAGCGCCCCCAAAAGTTGTCAATCTTGCCTATTCAAAACTAGTAAAATTGGCGACAGACCCGATCATCGTCAAAGCGGTTAAAGCTGAAAATGCAAAAGCAAAGACTCTGGCCCAGATCAAAGACATGGACAGAAAATGGAAGGCGATCTCTGGTACTACAAGCTACATGAAAGCCCTGATGGACTCTCCATGTGGCAAGCACCTGATGAGCGTCCAGAAAAGTGCCCCATACTATGCGGAGATCTTTGTTATGGATAACCATGGGGCTATCGTGGCCATGACGGACAGAACTTACGACTACTGGCAGGGCAATGAGCCCAAGTTCACAGAATCCTACAAGGGGGGTGCAGGTGCCGTTCACATCAGCGATGTCAAGTTTGGCGAAACCAGCCGGGACTATCTGGTTCAGGTTTCCCTGCCGATTATAGATGGTGACAAGGTGATAGGTGCCATAACCATAGGAATCGATGTGGGGAAAATAGAATAAATGAGTTCCTTGGGTTTCGGTTGCGGAGCCTCGGCTAACCCGTAAGTGGCTTTTTCATGTCTTCGAGTGCCGCGAAGAACTGAGGAAAATGGTTTGTCATAAAGGAGACAGTATACCCAAGAGGATAACAAGAAAAGGGGGGAACGTAAATGAAGCAATTAAGAAAAGACCTGGAGGCAGTATCAAAATCTCTGAAATCACTGACACGAAAGACCGAACAAATTGCAAAGAAGGTGGACAAGTTAGAAAAGGCTAAGGCAAAAGCTACTAAGAAGGCTCCTGCCAAGAACAAAGCCAGGGCCAGACCCACCAAAAGACCTGCTGCAAAGAAAGCCACTGCCGAGACAGCCACCGGCCAGGTCGTCAACATCATCAGAAGGTCGAAGAAAGGCGTTGACGTTCCCACATTGATAGACGTGACCGGGTTTGAAGATAAGAAAATTAGAAACATCGTTTACAAGGCAGTGAAACAGGGCAAGATCAAGAGAACAGATGTGGGTACTTATGTAGAACGCGTGATGGAGCCTGACCGGGACTTGTAAAGTGGTCATGTTAGAGTGATGAAAAAGATTCTCATCTTCATGCTATTGCCTATCGTGCTGTGCGTTGGCACGGCCAGTGCCAAGCGGTTAAGCATTGCCGCGCACAGGGCCAATGTGCGCTCAGGTCCAGGGACAGATCACCAAATATTGTGGTCTGTCGGAAAGTATTATCCGGTTGACACCATAAAAAGATCCGGAAACTGGTACAAAATCCGTGACTTTGAGGGAGACATAGGCTGGATTCACCGATCGTTGCTCAACAAAACGCCTGCGGTCATTGTCAAACGCACCATAGTCAATGTTCGCAATGGGCCAGGCACCAACTTCAGGGTCGTGTTTCGGGCAGAAAAAGGCGTCAGCTTCAGGCTCTTAAAAAGAAAAGGGAAATGGTTGAAGGTCCGGCATGAAGACGGTGAGGTGGGGTGGATACATAGAAACTTGGTGTGGGGGCGTTAGGAAACCAGATTCGTCTATATTTGCGGGAGTCAATATGGAAGCCACAGGGATCAGGAAATTAGAATTCATAGTTCTTTTTGCACTGGTTATTCTGCTAAGCAGCCCATTCCAATCTGTCCGTGCACGCACGCAATATGTGACGGACATGCTTATTCTTAACCTCCGTGATCGCCCCGGCGAAGACTATGAGGTAATAAGAACGCTGAAGACCGATACCCCTGTCGAGGTGCTTGAGGAAAGGGGCCGTTACCTCAGAGTGCGCACAAAGGACGGCGAAGAGGGATGGGTGGCTAACCAGTATATAACTTCCAAGACACCTAAGCCCTTGATGATTGCGGGATTGAAGAAGGAGATAAGGAGGCTGGAGGAAAAGATTGAGAGACTCGAAAAATCCCCGGCCTCTCTACGAAATGATCTTGACATTGCCAAACTAAAGGTGAAGGAGCTTGAAAAGGAGACGAATAAGTACCGGCAAGAGGCATCTCTCACGAGCCTGGAACTGAAGCAGCTTACCGAGAAGTACAACACCCTCCTTGAGCAATCAGGTAACGTGGTGGAGTTGATGAAGGAACGTAATAGACTCCGGGCGGCAAACGACCAGCTCAATGCGGAGATGGAACAGCTTCGGCAAAAGAATGCGCCCTTGAAGCGCTTAGGAATAGTCTGGTGGTTCGTTGCGGGGGCAGGCGTGTTCTTTGCGGGACTAATCACGGGCAAAATCTCGAGGAAGAAGAAGAGATTTTATTAGATGTCTATTAGGTCTATAGTTACACTCTGAAATGGCTGTCTTAATTCTTATGGCTATGTCCGGATTTCATATTAGGAGGCTACAAAGTGTTCAATTCCCTTCTTGAAAAAATTTCCAATGACCGAGGCGGTCAAGTACGACCCTTTGCCACCGGGGAACCGCGAGCACGAAATCCGTCTATACGACTATGAATAGCTCTGAATTTCAGATGAGAAGAATGATGAGAAAAGAAGAGCCATGATTTTTCTGGAATTGCTGATTGCTCTGGTTATTTCTTCTCTTCTGAGTGCTCTGTTTGTACTGGCAACCCGAAGAGAAAGTCGATGGACCGGCCTATTCTGGATATTCTTGATTATTTTTCCGGCCACATGGGCGGGTGGCATATGGGTCAGACCGTTAGGACCACCCCTATGGGGTATTCAATGGTTAAAATGAAGATTAAGACCTACGTGCAAATCCAGTTAGTAACCAGCTGCCGAAAGAAGATGAATAAATCTGAACTTGGAATATTAAAGATGAGGTGCTCGGACAAATACCTTGACCCCTCAGTTAGTTAACTTTTGGCGGCAGAGGTCTGGGGCCAGTGGCAAGACATGGACTCGCTGCACCCAGATTGAATCATAGGATGAGATCACCCACCCCGGTCCCGGTGCTGCCGCACATAATTTCTGTCTAAAAGGGTGTTCCGCATGATTGCTCATATGGTCACCCAAAACTATAAGGAAAAGGGGGTTGCCGTGTTTGGGTTCGAAGCAGATATACTGATTATGTATGCCTTTGTTGCACTGGCAGTCGTGTTGACTGTGATGAGCCTGTTATTGCCTTTTTTGGTTTTTATAATGTGTAAGGAAATCATACAAATTAACAAGAGATTGGAAGCGCTCATAGATACGTTAAGCAGGACCAAATTCTGAGATAATCCTATCTGAAGCTATCTTCGGAAACGCAAGGGGTTGACTATTTTGTATTGAGGGAAAACTCCCACACGAAAACCAAGGGATTTAAGTCATGGTGAAATAGGAATGGAACGGATCCCAAGACATCTTCTCTGCCTTCTACTGGTAGGGCTGTGCCTGCTTGCAGGTAATCCCGTGGCCCGTGCGGCCTATCTTGCAGGGGAGGAGGGCGTGACACCTTCGGCTCCCAAAGCTGCCCAGCCTCCTGCCGGACCACGGGCCAGAAAGCCCGCGGCAGTGAAGCCCCACCCGAAAGGCCATGTCCCTAAGATACCTGTCCAAGCTCAGCAGAAAGCGCTTTCCCAAAAGAAGAAGCCGAGGCAACAAGAGACGCCGGCAAGCCAAGAACCCGACACCCGTTATGTGGCCGTCGATTTTGAGAACGTAGATATCGCGCTCTTTATTAGGTTCATCAGCGAACTCACCGGCAAGAATTTTGTGGTTGATAAAGCGGTTCGGCGAAAGGTGACGATTATCTCCCCCACCAAGATTTCAGTAGAAGAGGCGTACAGAGTTTTTGAATCGGTCCTGGAGGTGCACGGCTTTACCACCGTGCCTGCGGGAAGTGTGGTCAAGATTGTAAGAGCCCGCGATGCCCGGTCCAAGAACATTGAAACTCGGTTGCGCGAGGAGGCTGTCGATGCGGAAGACAAGGTGGTAACGCAACTGATTCCACTTGAATATGCCGACCCCAATGGACTGAAAAAGCTTTTTGCCCCCTTGATATCTAAGAACAGTCTGATTATCTCGTACCGCCCGACCGGCATCCTGATTGTGACTGACGTGCTTTCGAATATCAAACGCCTGCTCCGTATCGTAAGGGCGATTGACGTGGTGGGTATTGGCAAGGAGATATCAGTGGTACCCGTTGAACATGCCACGGCCACGGTTTTGGCGAAGTCATTGATGTCTGTCTTTAAGACCCGGGGGCGGAAAAAGCGCACACCTGTGAAGCCCGGTGTCAAGATTGTAGCGGATGAGCGGACCAACTCCCTGGTCATAGCGGCCACCGAGTACGATACTCTCAGGGTTAGACAGCTTATTGAACTTTTAGCGGATCTTCCAAGGCCAGATGTGACTTAACTTATTGATATAATGATGGAAAGAACCTATTTTTGTTTGAAAATAGTGGTCACTAATAAAAATCATTAAACATGGTAAAAAAAGCTTGACAACTGACATTCATGGATTA
>JAQYWL010000070.1 GCA_030145035.1 Desulfobacteria bacterium
GTGAGACTTATGGGAAAGATAGAAAAACAAGAGATGGACGAGATTGAAAAAGCCATAAGAATTCATTTAGCGTTATCTTGATAGTGATAGACGCACGTCGCTTCGCTTGTTCGAGATGTTTGAGTTAGCTGATGGCCACGCTGGATCACTTCGTTCGTTCAATATGTTCTTGCAGACACGTTTGCGGTCAACATCTTCTCCAAATGAGATGAATCTAAGATGCCGCGCTGCTTGATAAGATCGACCACGCGTTCTGCAGCTTCTCTTGCATCCAATTCGTATGAAGGGATTATCAGGTCCGGGTTCTCAGGTGGTTCATATGGAGCCGAGATCCCAGTGAATTCCTTGATCAAACCGACTTTGGCTTTTGCATAAACGCCTTTCTTGTCACGTTCTTCACAGATCTCTGGCGGGCAATCCACATGGATTTCGAAGAATTGCCCGTCCGACAACAGGGATCGCAAGAAACATAGGGGTCAGGTCTCAACATTTGACATTTTCAGTAGTTGATAGCTGGTAACTCATGGCTCATAGCTGATAGCTGAAAGCTCATAGGTACGGAAAGAAAACTACTTAATTTTCAAAGCAGTACGACGGCTTTGTTGATTTCTCTACTCCATAAGCCTTGCCATAATCTCTTTGAATTGCTCCAGAGAGTCAACAACAACACTTTTTTTGTGGAGAATCTTCAACAAAGACAATTCTTCGATTTGATCAATTTCCTTGACAACAGACCGCGGCACAACGTCAAACCTGGCTTCAAGGCTTTCAAGGACGCTCTCACGCACACTTTGAAGCTTTCCCTGCTGAATTCCCTGCTGAATTCCCTGCTGAATTCCCTGCTGAATTCCCTGCTGAATTCCCTGTTGAGTCCATTGTTCTGCTAATGTAGGCATGATATCTTCTCCTTTATCTTCGAAAATTTTCGTAACAACTTTAAGCGTTTTCCTTTAAATTTTGGGACATTGGGGACGTCCAGGAAATTATAACTTTCTTCAACCTGGATGGAACTTGTGTGTAAAATTGGTCTGTTTGTAAATAAGTAAGGGGGGAACTTTGGGACGTCCAGGGGACCTTTGGAGCGACCTTGGGGACATCCCTTGACTAGAGTGACTTTCTCATGAGAATTTTATATAACGCGGCTAAGCCGCTCAAAACGGAACATAGCAGAGCTAAGTTCGTTTGTTGAGATATTAGGTTGCTCAGGCCCGAATTTTTGCCGCCGGCCCCAGGTGTTACCGCTAGCGATGTGGTCTCTTTGCGGGGTGCTGATAGCAAGGAGCATGCCGCGGGGTAAACAAAGATATAACATGCTGAATTTATAGCACTTAAATGGATAGAGGTGATGTGGGTAGAATGTTTTTACACGATACATGGTTGAATGGGTAGTTTTTTTACATAGTTAGTGGGTAATGTTTTATACTTTGTATGCAATAGTTTTCCATTTTCTTATGCCCCAAGTGAAATATGCCACAGTGAAATAGATAAAACATTTCACCCCGATACGATCATGCTGACCTACCCCAGTTAAATATGGTGGTTCATTTAACGGGGCGGGCGGGGCAGGCGTGGTAAACTACACCCCGGTTAAGTGAGTGACGCGAGATAGCGGGCTGAGATCATCCTTTGATGTTGAGACAGTTCATCTCATCGAAGTGAAGGCTTGAATGTTGACATGGTTGCCCCGTGATAATTCTATCTTTGTTTTCCCGGGTTAACTCAACTACTTCCCATATTTCTTGATCCACCTTTTTTACTGCTATGAAAAATTTCTCCTGTGCAAGATTAAATAATACCCCCGGTTCTAATCTTGTAAACTCCTCTTGGCGCAGTTGCAATTCTTCTTCTTTACTTAAAGCTCTTAGCATCGAGACAAGTGTACCTTAGATATGTTTTACTTCTTCAAAAAATCATCGAGTACCAATACATTGACATCAGACACTTTCTTCGGTAAACTTTAGGGACGACATTGACTAGGTTGACTTGCGACGTTCGGTCCTTTTATTGTTAAATCTTTATGAAGTGAAGCCTTCCCGAACTATATTCAATGGTAAAATCGAATTTCTTTAGGAAGTTCAAGCCAAGGAGTCCATCTATACCAGCCTCAGATGGCAAATCATGGCATAATACTTCTACATTATTAACGTTTTCACCACCTACAATTATGCTTTTAACAGTGATACAAGGGGCGTATTCAATACCACTACCTGTTATCATCCGAATCCTGGGTAATCCGGGGTGGCCAGGATCGTATCCTAAGTCAGCCAAAATGTCTGCGGGGAGTACTGTTGTTGTAGCACCAGTATCAAGAACAACAGGTAGATAGATTATCCAAGATCCATCAGATGAGGTAACACCTATATCCAGAAATATCAATTTATCATTACTATTGAATTCGACAGTAGCCATCTACAGAAGAACCCCAACATCTTCAGGTATCTTTCCGGTAAAGACAATGGCTTTATTACCTTTAAATTCTGATATTCTTCTATGAACCTCCCCCCTATCCTTACTGTGAAATACCACCTCCCCACCTTCTACTTTGGTTTCTGGTGAGATGTCAGGATTTAAAAGTAATACCCATTCGTCTCTATATCTTTCCTTTATGGTTTTTACTAACAACTTTTTACCCATTTTATAATTCCTCCCCTAAGGACATATCAGTGTCATTATGTGCAAACCCATGAGCAGTGTCGTATCGGATTATAGCCCTCCACCCATTTTCTGTCAAGGCCTCGTAGTGTACCAAAATTCACCGCCTAAGGTTTGGTAAGTATGCTACACTAGTTAGCCTTTTCTGACAGGCTTGCCAGAAGGAGCAGGAGTTGCTGGGCGGCTATTTTGCGGCCCAGTTCGTTCAGGTGGCCGCCGTCATAGGTGTAGTCAGGGGCCAGGCAATAATATGTTTTTCCGTCTTTAGTGAATGATGACCGCCTCCCATCCGGGAAGGTGGATTCAATCTTCGCCAGATCGAATACGGGTTCTTTTCCATCATATTCTTTTCCGAGCATTTCATTGAATTGATTTCTCTTCACATTATCATGATAGCCATAAACATGCCTTCCGATGACTTTCTTAACAAGGTCCTTTGTCTTCTTGATCAATCCACCCATACCTGTCAGTTTGGAGGTAAGGGGAACTGCTACATGGATAAATGTTGTTTTCGGATACCTTTTTTGTAAGCGTGACATGGTATTTCTGTACTCAGCGAACACCTTCTCAGCGTCTGTCTCGGCTGTGACATCCACCTTGTCATTTCTCTTAGACAGGATTTATAGGATTTGATGGATTTCTTTTTGTTTCAGCCTTTCCACCTGAAAGGCAGAAAACACAATCCGCCTCGAGCGGAAGGGGTTGCTCCTAAAGCCCTATCACGAAAACGCGAAAGAGAGAAAGCACGAAAAGCGGTGAACGATCTGCCTTTGGCAGAAGTCTACTATTTTATTCTCAGACAGGATCTACCCCGATGAAATAGGTGATACCCCAGTGAAGTAGGTGGATCACTGCACGGGGTAAACATTTCACCCTGATGGAATAGCTTCCCATTCCACCCCGATACAGTTGTACCTCCTTACCCCGGTACCATTTTCCGGAGCTACCCCAGTTAAATATGGTGGTTCCCCGGTTGAATAAACTCGATTCAACGGGGTAAACATTTAACGGGGCAGGCAGGGCAGGCGGGGCAGGTGGGGCAGGCAGCCCCAGTTAAATAGGATGGGGCATTTAACGGGGTAAAGATTTATTGGATGTTTTCGTTTCTGCCTTTCCAGACGAAAGGCAGAAAATTCATATCCGCCTGGCTGCCCTGTTAAATGCGGTGCCTGTTGAACCGAGGTAGGTAGCAACTATGTTCCGGGGTGCAATCCAAGGCTGTTCCACTGGGACGGTGCAAGGGAAGTTTGGTGGTGATCTGATTTAAGCAACCATTTCAAGCTGTAATTTTTCTATATCTCATAATTCCATGCCTGGCACCCGCTTCAAGATCGCTGAAATGAAGGTGTGTTAGTTTCCTAATGAAGTCGTTTCTCTTGCATGGCACCCATCTATGCAACAGCAGCTTCCTTTGGATTCAAGTCGATCCCATCAATGACAGGTATTTCATCACCGTGTCTCAAACCGTTGATTAACCAATCTTCCAAGGCGAACCGGAGCTCTCTTTGACATTCGTAGAGAGTACTCCCAAAGGCAATCGCTCCGGGACAATCCGGCATTTCTCCACAGTACGTTCCATCTTCCAGTTTTTCGTACACGGCCTTACTCATCGCCTTCTGAATGTATATCGTAAGCATAATCCCCTCCATGGATTTAATATCAGAACTTGGGGAACCTGCGGGACGGTGTTGACTATCTTGACTTGCGCGGGTTCTGGCCTCACGCGAGTTTCGGCATGGGTATGAATAACTCAAATTTCAAACAGGTTGTCTACCGGTATGTTAAATCCTTCCAGCACGCCTTCACCAAGGACGGTATCTCCCGAGGTAAATTTGTCTATTTGGGTGCTGGAGCGATACACCAATACCACGCGTTGCTCTGGTTCTACGATCCACACCCATTGCACGCCGATGGAAAAATATTCCTCCAATTTCTGCCGTACATCCTGCCATCGGTCACCAGGGGAAATGATCTCGACTACCAGTTCCGGGGCGACTTCCAAGAAGCCCCTGGGAGGGCCTTCGAGTAAACGTTCTTTTGAGATGAATGCAATGTCCGCTGCTCGTATCCGGTCAGGACTGCGGCGCGTATATATTCCGACCTCGCCACACATTACCCATCCGAGTTTTCCATTTGCAACGAAATTGCCAATGTATCGAGTGAGGTTCATTTCTACCATCGCATGCTTGGCACCTGTTGGAGTCATGGCCACAATCCTTCCATCAATCAGTTCGCAAGGGCCAATATCACCCATAGCTAGCAGACCTTCACCGGTAATGAGATTCGTTTCGGAAAGCGTAGGGCTTATGCTCATAACATATTCCTCTTTTTGGACTTCGATGTTGAGGCTTTGAAGTTCCCCCCGACTTTATCCATATTCTTCATTTTTGAAATAAGGGTCTTTTGTTCGACCGATAGGTAATATTTCATTCTATACTATAGCCCCTGAGTTTCAATTTGTAGAATAACACTTTTATCATGTTTGCAAAAGATCTTCAAGTTTTTTCATGTTGGTGGGCCAATGGTGATTTTTCATGACGAACTCCCGGAGGACAGAGGGCAGAAAGAAAAGCTCATAGCTCATAGCTCATAGCTCATAGCTCATAGGTGATAGCTGATAGGTGATAGGAAACCGCATAGGGCATAGAGCATAGAAGTCAGAGATCAGAAGTCAGAGGTCAGAAAGAAAAGCTCATAGCTGATAGGTGAAAGGTGAAGGAAACTTAGGGGACGTTGTGAAAGCGCCGGGATAAACCGGCATAGAGTTGGGGATGAGGCTTCGACTGAGCTCAGCCGAAGTCAAGAGCCCCACATGA
>JAQYWL010000312.1 GCA_030145035.1 Desulfobacteria bacterium
TAGATTGTTGTCCCTAATTCATCAATCGTCAATCGTCAATCGTCAATCGTTTGGCTGAGGCGCAACTTCATCCCTTCTTTAGGAACACTGATCGGGGTGGTAATCACCAAGTCTCCGTCAGTAAGGCCCTCGCCCACATAAACCGAGTCGTTCAGCCGGCGCAGCACCTCCACCGGTCGGATCACCAGATGATTGTTCTCGGCAAGACAGACCAGATTGCCCGGATGGATGGCAGATCGGGGCAGCAGATAGGCCTTGTCAATTTTTCTCCCCGTGAGTTCGACATCGACAAACATGCCCGGTTTGAGGGGATATGAGGCTGGCACTTCAATAATTAGAGGGAGGGTTCGCGTTTTCTCATCAACTGCAGCCTTGATGCGTACGACGCGGCCTTCCCAGGTGTGGGTCTGACCGGAGCTATTGAATATCACCTTAGCCTTCCCTATATTCCCCTTGGTAGGATCACTGGCCAATCGGGCTTCACCCAGCCAAAGCAAATCTTTGAAGGGGATTCGTACCTCCACCTCCAGAGCCGACGCCCGATAGACGCGCCCCAGGGAAGCCCCGGCATTTACAAATTGTTCCTTTTCAACCCCCTTTTCCAGGACCCAGCCGTGGAAGGGGGCCTTGATACGTGTGCGATCCAGGTCCAAAAGAGCCTCCTTGAGCCGGACCTCCACCAGCTCCCTCTGGGCCCGCAGCCCATCACCCCTCGGATCGATCAGGGCGACCTGGTTTTCTATCTCCAGCATCCTGTTGCGGCTTGCTAGATATTTCTGTTCTGCCTGATCCAGGTTGCTCTGGGCGACCACCCCTCGTTTGGCAAGGACCTTAAAGCGCTCCAACTCGGCCTTGGCCAGTTCCACGTCCGAACGGGCAATATTCTGGCTGATTTCCAGATTTGCCCTTTCCTGGTCAAGACGCCGAAGTTCTGCGTCAAGTTGTTTGATTTGTTTCTTTCGCTGGGCCACGGCCAGCTCATAGGATCTCGGGTCGATGCGGATCAGAAGCTCGCCCTTTCTGAAAAAGCCGC
Source organism: Desulfobacteria bacterium (assembly GCA_030145035.1). Classification (GTDB taxonomy): domain Bacteria; phylum Desulfobacterota; class Desulfobacteria; order Desulfobacterales. The sequence goes on from JAQYWL010000312.1 coordinate 1,034, forward strand.
CTTCCTCAAAGCTCAGGGCCATCTCCACCACTTTCCCTTTGACCTCGGAAACCAGTTTCAGAGATTCGCTCGGTCTCACGGTGCCATAGGACTTTACGACCATAGCAGGAGAAGAGGCCTTAACCTGCATCACCTCAACGAGGAGGCTGGCTGGAGGAGGGGGCTGCTTTTGCGGTTTTGGCTTAAGCTTGATGAGGGCCGCGGCAATGCCAATCGCCAGCCCAAGCACCACCAGAGATCTTGTAATCTTTATCACTTTAGCCTTCACAGCGCCGCAAATCCCAGCTCAAAGGCCCTTAGATTGGTCTCCACAAACTTTACTTTTGTCCTGGTTCGGATGGTCTCTTCAAAGGCTTCCCTGGAAATTGGGAGCACTCCGCTTCTGGCAAGGGCGCCCAGCATGACTATGTTGGCTGCCAGCATAGACCCAGCTTGCTCTGCCAATGCCTGGGCATTTAGGGTGATGAGCTGTTTGACACGGCTCCGGATGAGGTCAAATAGATTCTCGGCATTCGGATAGGGTCCCTTCCCGATGGCCACGGCATAGGGAATAATAGGGACACTATTTGAAATGACCGCAGAATCTGCTGAACATTTTTTCATGGTCCGATAGGTCTCGACCGGTTCGAATCCGAGAAGGACGTCCGCCTCGCCGTTTGAGATGATGGGGCTTTCAATATTCCCAATCACGACCGTGGATTCTACCACCCCACCCCGCTGCGCCATGCCGTGGACCTCACTGGTCAGAGTATTATGACCTTCGCAGACGGCGGCCTCAGCCAGAACCATGGTGGCCAAAAGGATGCCCTGTCCGCCAACACCTGTAAAATATGCACGATAGTTTTCCATTAGATGAGTCCTTTTGGCTAAACCTTTTCCGCCCTGATCTTTTTGCAAAACTGTGCACACACACCGCAACCAATGCACAGGTTCTCATTGATGATCATGGTGGTCTTAGCATCAGGGGCCGTGTTTTTGTAAAGGGCTGGGCATCCAAAGGTATCGATGCATTCAGTGCAATCCATATTGCACTCAGGGCCCACCACAAAAGCCTCCTTTTTCTTCTTCCCTAGCATCCTTGCCTCATACAAAGGGCAGGGGGCCTTAGCTACAATCACCGACAGCCTGTTTGACTCAAGGGCCTCCTTGACAGCCACCTTGGTCTCGGCCAGATTAGTTGGGTTCACGACGGCTACCTGCTCCACCCCACAGGCCCTCACGATTGCCTCGATGGAAATATATAGCTTGTCCCACCCGGGCAGGGTGATTTCTACGCCGGGATGAGGCTGGTGGCCTGTCATGGCTGTTGTCCCAGTGTCGAGTATCACCAATATAAAGTTGTGTCTGTTGTGAACAGCATTGATCAAGCCTGTGATACCGGAGTGAAAGAACGTGGAATCGCCGATAAAGGCAATGACTCTCTTGTCTATTGCCCTCGACATACCCGCGGCTGAGCTCACACTGGAGCCCATACATATGACGAAATCGGCTGTCTGCAGCGGTGGCAGGAGTCCAAGGGTGTAACAGCCAATGTCTGAGGGAAACACAGCCTCGGTATGGGCTTCTCTAAGTACGCTGGTTACTGCATAATAGGTGGCACGGTGCGGACAGCCTGCACACAGGTTTGGCGGCCGCATGGGAACCTGGACCGCCTCGGGGTTTTCCTTGATGTCAACCGGCTCTGGCGATGTGTAGTCAAGTTCAAAAAATCTTGCGATCACCTCTCGCACCATGCCAGGATCGTATTCATAAAGTCGTGAGAACAATTCGGGATCTTTTCCCGCAATCGGTATGGCAAGGCCGTTGGTCTGGGCCGTCACCTTGAGGTTGTCCTCCAGGATAGGCTCCAGTTCTTCTACAACCAGGATTTTCTCGACTGATCTGATAAATTCTGCTGTTAGCTTCTCTGGAAACGGGTAAGTGAATCCGAGCTTAAGTACCTTCACGCGGTCCTGGATACCGAGATCCTTGATGGCATCGGCCACATAGTTATAAGCAATGCCACTGGTGGCAATGCCCCATCTACCTTTTCCCGTGATGGTATTAAATAGGGACGTGCACGCCATCTCTCTTGCCTTTTCGTTTTGCGAAAGCAACACTTTATGGCGCACCCGGGCACTGGCGGGCACGGCAACGAAGCGGCAACTCTCCTTTTCAAAAGCCCCCCTTGTCTCGGGAGGCTTGAGAAGCCCGGTCGTCACAATGCCGCGGCAGTGGCTCAGGCGTGTGGTGGTCCTGAGGAGTACAGGGAGTTCGAGGGCCTCGGAGATCTCAAAGGCTGCCTCGGTCATCTCTTTGGCCTCCTGGGCTGATGCCGGCTCGAGCATCGGAAGATTGGACAATCTAGCGTAGATGCGATTGTCCTGTTCGTTCTGGCTCGAGAACATGGACGGGTCATCGGCTGTGACAATCACCATACCACCCCGCACGCCCACATAAGCGAGGGTCATCAGGGGATCGGCGGCAACGTTGAGGCCTACATGTTTCATGCTGCACATGGCCCGAATACCAGATACAGCAGCGCCCGCAGCCGTTTCCAGGGCCACCTTTTCGTTTGTAGAGTACTCAAAATAAAGTTCTGATTCAGTGGCAATACGAAAGAAGTTGTCTCCTATTTCAGATGCTGGGGTGCCGGGATAGGTTGTAGCAAATGCCACCCCTGCCTCCAGGGCACCTCTAACAATCGCTTCGTTTCCCAAAAGGAGAAGTTTTTTGCCTACCTCTTTGGTTAACAGGGGATGCATGATAGCCCTCTACATTCATACGAAATGACCAAGATTTGAACTGACAATCAGTTGCATGGCGCTAAGGTTTACCCTTGTTTTCTCACCACAAATGACGGAATAACATTTCTTATAAATGTATCCACAAACCTTATGTGGGCTACCCATACCATTCCTCCTTAGGTTTTTAAACCCGATATTTGTTTCCATCCAGATGCAGCACCATTGAGGTAGCTACTCTTTTTGATCCTCTTTGTCATCTATTGGTATGGGATATCACCCGATTATGACCGTTCACTCCTTACGGATTATTTGTGCATGGCCACCAGGCTAGCATGACGATCTGAAAATAATTTGACAATAATGCCTTATAGTTGTATAAGTATGTGTCAATGTTACGCATAGACAGTCTCCTTCCATTGTAACCGAGATCTCATCAGGAGACTGTATACTCTGATAGTACCTGGTACAGCGCCGCTGGTCGGTGAAAACCGGAAGGGATTCTGAATAGTTGTTTCTTTCCTATCGATACTTTGGAGGAGCGCAAGAATGAAGCAAAAGCATCGTGTGAGTACGAGGTTCTGGTTCCTGACCTTTGCCCTGGTCTTCTGGACCGTATGCGGAACGTGGGTGCATGCAGGCAGCCGGACGAGGATCGCGATCGTGGATCTGGAGTCCCAAGGAGAAAAAGCGAAGACCCAGAATCTGGGCAAGATCGCAGCCCAGTGGCTGACGACCGCTTTCGTGCAGCAGGGTCGTTTCGATGTAGTCGAACGTAAGGCGTTGAAGAAAGTGATGGAAGAACAACAATTGGGCTTGACTGGCGTGATTGATGCTAATACCGCGGCCAACTTGGGGCGAGTACTGGGAACCACTTACATCGTCACCGGCGGGGTGATCTCTTACAGACAGGGGATGGAGCTGAATGTCAAGATCATTGAAACTGAAAGTGCTGCCATCAGAGTGGCCGATCGCTTGACGGCTGGCAGCGTTAGCGCCATGGCCCGAAAGATTCCCGCCTTTGTGGCGCAA
>JAQYWL010000295.1 GCA_030145035.1 Desulfobacteria bacterium
AGGGAACGTTACGCATCAACTGCCAGAATGAGGAAGGATCAAAAATGACTCAATCCGATTTGCAATCCGCAATCCGCAATCCGCAATCCGCAATCAAAAAGGTTGTCGTTATCGCCGCCTCGGCAGGTGGCATTGATGCCGTGACACAGGTGCTGTCGCACTTGCCGGCCGAGTTGCCGGCAGCGATAATCGTGGTTCAACACCTGCGAGGTGACCGAACGACCCACCTGCCCGAGCACCTGAACCGCCAATCGCCTTTGCGGGTGCGCCTGGCCGGGCACCATGCCACCCTGGAACCGGGAGTGGTCTACGTAGCCGAGCCGGGAAAGCACCTTAGCATCGAGAATGGTACTATGGTCCTGGACACCGGCAAGAAGGTGAACCACGTGCGCCCTTCGGCTGATATACTCTTCTCCTCGGTGGCTAAAGCCTGTGGTTCCGGTGTGATCGGGGTCATTCTGTCCGGCAGCGGCCACGACGGTGCACGGGGCTGCCAGGAGATCAAGGCGAAAGGTGGGGTGACCATAGCTCAAGATGAAAGGACTTCGCGTTACTTTGATATGCCCAGAGCGGCCATCGAAGCGGATGCCATTGATTACGTGTTACCTGTCATGGAGATTGCCGGCAAGATTGTGAAAATCATCAACCCAGAAAGGAGGCAATAGCATGAGAAAGGTCAAGACCCCACGAGACGCGAGCGGAATGCACAAGGTTAAGGGGCTACCCACAAGTCACCGTGATGCTACGAGCATGCGTGTACCTGCCCACACTGCCCGGAACCTCAGGCATTCCCATTCCCTCCTGGGAATGCGGGACATCAATCGTATGGATTTGAGAGCGTGGGAGCCAGGGATCAGCCGGATGTTGCGCGGAGTTGAAAGACAACGTTTTGGCTCCGCCAATCGCTTCTACAATGCCCTGGAGACCGCTCAGGCCTTGTTAAGGGAGGTTCAAAAGCGCGAGCAGGAGGCTCAGGCCATCAACGAGGAAATGGAGGCCACCAATGAAGAGCTCCAGGCCACCAACGAGGAAATGGAGGCCACCAACGAAGAGTTGCAGGCCACTACAGAGGAGCTGCGGCTGGCGAGCGCATATAGCCGCAGCCTGATCGAGGCAAGCCTGGATACGCTGGTGACCATCGGTCCGGACGGAAAGATCACCGATGTGAATGCCGAAACAGAGGCGGCAACCGGTCGCTCCCGGGATGAACTCATCGGCACCGATTTTTCGGACTATTTCACCGAGCCCAAGAAGGCCCGAGCCGGGTATCAGCAAGTCTTCCAGGAGGGTTCGGTGCGTGACTATCCCCTGGAGCTTCGGCACCGGGACGGGCATGTGACCCCGGTCTTATACAACGCGTCTGTTTATCGTGATGAAGACGGGAAGGTCATGGGTGTGTTCGCGGCGGCGCGGGATGTCACCGAGCAGAAGAGGACAGAGAAGAAATTGCAAAAACTACTCGATGAGCTAAAGGGATCCCAGGCCCAACTCATCCAGGCGGGGAAAATGGGTGCCATGGGTACAATGACTGCCGGCATAGCCCACGAACTTAACAACCCAATGATGGGCATACTCAATTTTATTCAGTATGCTCTCAAACACACCTCCAAGGATGACAGGAGATACACTGTCCTTAAAGATGCCGAGCGTGAAACGAGGCGCAGCAGTGATATTGTTCAGAATCTCTTGACCTTTTCACGCATGGAGCAAGAAGATGAAGAAGAATATCAGAAAGAGAGTTGCACTGAGATCTTTGATCGAGTCTTCAAGTTATTATCCTACCGGGTTAAGAAAGAAAATGCTTTGGTAACCCGGGATACTGCTAAAGGAACCCCCAAGATTTGGATGAAAGTAAACAATATTCAACAAGTGGTCTTCAACTTGATCAACAATGCCCTGGATAGTGTAGAGGAGAGTAAGAAAAAAGAGATTCACGTTGACATACACCGTCAAGGTGAATTTGTCCAACTGACCGTTGCCGATACCGGTTGTGGCATTCCCCCTGAAAATCTTCGAACAATTTTTGATCCCTTTTTCACGACAAAACCTACCGGGCAGGGGACAGGGCTGGGACTTTCTATATCCCATAGCATCGCCAAGTCGCACGGGGGCGAGATCCTGTGTGAGAGTGAGCCTGGCACAGGATCGAAGTTCAAGGTTCTGTTGCCAATAGAAAGAAGAAAGGGGGCAACAAAATGAGTAAGCGAATCTTAGTAATCGACGATGATGAGGCCATAAGAAAATCGTTTATGTTGGCACTTGAGGATACGGTGTACCAGGTGGACACCGCGGAATCGGGCGAGAAAGGGATCGAGATGGAGCGAAAGAGTAAATATGACTTAGTCTTTCTTGACCTTAAGATGCCGGGTCTAAACGGCGTGGAAACATTACGAGGGCTGCGAAAAATAGACAAGGATGTCCCTGTTTACATCGTAACAGCTTTTTTCAAAGAGTTTTTTGAAGGGCTCAGAAGCGTCGAGGAAGACGGAATAGATTTTCAGATGCTCAAAAAACCGATCGGTGCCGAGGATATCGTTTTGGTTGCAAAAGGTGTCTTAGAAGGGCCAACGGCATATTAGAATGCGGAATGCGGATTGCAGAGTGCGGATTGTGGACTATCGTCAATCGTCAATCTTCAATCTTCAATCGACAATATTCAATAGTCATTTTAAGGAGGATGCCATGTATAAGCTTAAACTTTACGTTATTGGACAAACACCGAGTTCGGTAAAGGCGACTGAGCATTTAAGGGCACTTTTGGAAGATGAGTTTAAAGATGAATATACTCTTGAGGTCATAGATGTCCTTGAGAATCCGAGATTGGCCGAGGATGACAAGGTTTTGGCTACACCGACGGTGGTAAAGCTTCTTCCGTCACCCATAAGAAAAGTCATCGGGGATTTGTCCGATAGAGAAAAGGTATTGCTCGGGCTGGATTTGGCGAGCAAGGAAGAGACAGGCAAGAACTGAAGGGATAGTCAGGCCGTCTGCTCAGCTATAATGAAAAATATTTTACTCATAGAACCGGATAAAGAACAAAGCGAACTTTTTGCGAACTGGCTTAAAGAAGTGGGTTATGGGGTCAGCCTGGCGCATGATCCGGAAGAGGCATATTCTTTGTTATCTGAAGAGAAATGCGAGATTACGATAATAGATATTGATTCGCCTGAAATCACAGGGGCACTACTTGAATTGTCTCGGAGGCTAAAAAAAGAGCCGCGCTTTTCAGACCTTCCTGTCATAGTTCTTACTTACAAAAAAGACGGCAGGAAAATAGCCAATGCCCTTGAGGCCGGTGTTGACAATTTTGTACTCAAACCATTTGAAACAGAGTCGTTCATAGCACGAATGACAACTATATTCAAAGAGATTGAGCTTAAAAAACAGGGAAAAAAGGTTCTGGATTTAAGCTATATCAATTATTTGATCAAGATATTGAGTGATGTCAACCGGGAAGATTTCTTCCTGCTTGCTCCCATTATTTTCAACAGGCTGATTGTGGATAAGATACAGGGAGTAATCGGCGAGCCGATTATCAGGCTGATACTGAAACAGCTTGAAGGGTCTGTTGGACGGGATTACGGCTTTATGAAGGAAGCCAGGGTCCAAAACGGCCGGCTTATTATGAAAGGCGTGGATGATGCTTCAAAGGACGTACCTGTTAAAACACTGGCCATTGCTTTCAGAGACTATATTTTTGCTTTTTTGCACCTATTAGGAACTTTGACTTCTGATATCCTGATGGAGCGGGGTGCGTTGTAATTGACTAAAGATGCTCTCACATGGGCCACTCTTACTTTGCTTATTCTGTGCTGTATGGGGATGACTTACTTTTGCCATTTCATAATACGCGCTGATGTTGTGTTTACACATCTTTTCTATGTGCCTATAGCGCTGGCATCCTTCTGGTTCTGCAGAAAAGGTGTTCTGGTGGCCCTTCTTCTGTACGGATGCTTAGTGGCTTCTCACGGTCTTTCCGATTTGGACACTGAGTACATACATGATTTTCTTCGTTCGGTAGTGTTCGTTTTCGTTGCCCTGGTGATTGCCATGCTTAGAGAACAAAGTCTGAAGACTGAGCAGAGCTTATGCGAAACACGCAACTATCTGGAGAGCCTGATCGACTATGCGAACGCTCCTATCATCGTCTGGAACCCAAAGTTCAGAATCGCCCGGTTCAACCATGCCTTCGAGCATCTTGCGGGTTATACATCCGACGAGATCGTCGGCCAGGAACTGCACATGCTCTTCCCTGAAGCAAGCCGAGACGAATCGCTGGCCAGGATCGAACGCACCTTGGGTGGTGAATACTGGGAGTCGGTAGAAATCCCAATTCTGCGCAAAGACGGAGATACCCGGGTAGCACTCTGGAACTCAGCCAACATCTATGCGGAAGATGGAGCGACTTTTATAAGCACCATCGCTCAGGGGCAGGC
>JAQYWL010000311.1 GCA_030145035.1 Desulfobacteria bacterium
AGAGGGAAGAGGACAAGGATAAGATCAGGAAACCACTTGATGAAAAACCAGCGAAGGAACCCGAAAAAGCGGCCGCCCCGGAAACGGAGGGCCCACCCCGGGCCGCTGAACCCAAGACGGTGAGGGAACCACGAGGGCCTGCGGACAGTATCATAAAGTACGTGATCGGTGGGATCGGGGCTCTGGCATTGGTAATCGCCTTCATCTTGTTGGCGAGTTGGTCCAATTCGACCAAGTTCTATTTGAAGCAAAACGACCAAATGGTTGAGTTCTGGCAGGGGAGGTTCGCCCCTATGGGTGAGCGCCTGGTGGCCAGCTTCTCGGAACCCAAGATTCTTGAAGCCGTACCAGAGCAGGACGTTTTCACCAAGAAGCAGGCCTTTGGAATCCTTTCTGATTATTTTGTCATGCGGGCAAATGAGATCTTGAATACGGGGGAACCTCCAGACCTGGAAAGAGTAAGATCGTATTTGACCCACGCTTGCAATTACGGCCGGTGCAAGTTTGAATAACATGCCATCATTCCAACATGAGCGCAAGCTTCACTTCGTGTCCATCACTCCATGTCGATTGCATAATTAGATGGCTACCAAAAGCTGCGTGATTGCAATAGGTTGTAGAAACTCAGAGACGTCTTTTACTTGAAGGTCCTTCTTGGCACCACCACGATGCCGCGAGGTGTGACCGTGAATCTCTTTCGGTCCTCTTCAGGGTGGTATCCGATTTCAGTATGCGGTGGTAGGCGATTGGCTTTGTCGATAATGACCTTCATGATCTTGCAATGTCTGCCGATTTCCACATCAGACATGATTACTGATTCCTGCACTTCCGACCAGCTCCTTACAATCACGTTATAGGACAGCACCGAATTCTTGACGACACCACTGACAATAGAGCCGTGAGACACAATGGAGTCCAAGGCCATACCGGTCCTGTTTGAATCCGCATCCCTGAAGATCGTCTTGACAGGTGGGTACTGCTTTTGGAATGTCCTGAGCGGCCATTTGGTACCGTATAGATTGAAGTTGGGGGTCACACCCGTGAGGTCCATGTTCGCATTCCAATAAGCATCCAGATCGCCAACATCCCGCCAGTAGGAAGAATCCCTTATGCAAGGATCAAGGACGCGCACACGGCTTCCGTCCTCCTTGATTGTGTACACAAGGTCCGCAATTCGATTCTCTCTCTTATACGGAAAGGCATAGAGGGAATACCTTTCCAATGCCATGGGAATGATGTCCCTGCCAAAATCGTCTTTGTCAGAGGACTTCAATAGATCTATTAACACCTCGGCCTTGAAGATATAAACCCCCATGGAGGCGAGCACATACCGAGAATCCCCTGGCATAGGTTCTGCGGATGCGGGTTTTTCCTTGAAACCGGTGATCCTGTAGTCTCCTGCAACCTCCGCGATCCCAAAACGGCGGGTCTCGGATACAGGGACCTCAATCACCGAAATAGTGATGTCTGCATCTTTTTCTTCGTGATAGGCTTTAAAATAAGCGTAGTCCATCTTGTACACATGATCGCCTGAGAGGATGATCAGGTGTTCGGGGGCTTCGCGTTCTATGAGGTACAGATTCTGTCGGACCGAATCGGCCGTGCCAAGATACCAGTCTTCGCCTACGCGCATCTGGGGAGGCACGATCTTCAGATAGTGGCCCAGGGCATAGCTGAATATGTTCCACCCAGCTTCCAGGTGCTCCACGAGCGACTGTGCTTTGTACTGGGGCAAGACGATGATCTTGTAGATATTGGAATTAATGCAGTTGCTAAGGGTGATATCTATGATTCGATATATACCTCCAAATGGCACAGCTGGCTTTGATCGATCCAGTGTCAAAGGATAGAGACGTTCCCCCTTGCCGCCAGCCATCACAAGGGCTATTACGCCACGCATCCTTACACCCCTTTCAGGACATCAATCATGGTGAATACACGTGCTTTAGCGCCCCGGTCGATCTTTTTGGCCAGATAATGAATGGCGTCCACTGTTCCCCCGGCATATATGTCCCGGCCATTGACATTATGGGTGAATTGAAAGAAGACAGTGCCATCTTCTGAGCGGAGTGAATAGGTGTGCCACCCGTGCCCGCCTAGATACGCCTCGGGGATACCCCATTCGGACCGCTGAACCTCTGGGTCCCGCTCCATCCTGATCTGATCCTTGGTAAAGGGGATGCCCAATCGGTTAAAATAGCCGATCATGGCCTTGGCCGTGCCACTGGTATCGGCCTTTCCTTGCTGGTGGCTTTCCTTAACGTCCAGGCCGTATCCTTTGAAGACGTCAGGAAAGGTCCCAGCAGCATATTCCATCATTGCCTGGAAGGCCACAATCTGTTTGGCCATGTTGGGAGCAATCACGGCGGCTGTGTCAGACTTTTGCACTGTCTCCATTAGGAGCGTCCTGTCACCGCCGGTGGTGCCCATGACAAAAGGGAGGGCGTTTTCACAGTAAAAAGCGGCATTATCGTTGACGGCACTCTGATGGGTGTAGTCTACACAGATAACCATCCCTTCGGACCTTTTGATAGATTCTATCATCTCTTGTCTCTCGTCCGGCCTGATCAATCTGACAGCTTCAGAACCGATTTGGGTTTCGGTGGCTTCAATCTCAGGTCCGGTCAGGGCGTAGGGGATGAGTTTCAGGCTGCTGTCTTGCAGGATGTGTTCGGCTGCTTTGGCGGACATGTTGCCAGGGAGTCCGTTGACCATTACTTTAATTGGTTCCATGATGCATCTCCTTTCATAAAATCGCTTCACGATTTTATATCAAGTTCGGTTCACATCTGTATCATAAACGTGTTCAGTATTCAAATCATGCCTTCCATCCTACGGGCATGATGATAAGAGGCTCGTGATTCTTTTGGGTGTTGACCGCCCTGGCCACTTCCTTGTCGTAGAAGGCCCCTACGATGCCGGCACATAACCCCAGTGCTTGACATTGCAAGAAGATATTTTGGCCGATGTGGCCAACCTCGATCATGGCATACGTCTTGCCTCGCTCGCCGTACTTGATGGTGATTCGCCTGTATTCAGCCGTAAGCACCAGGATCACAGGTGCGGTGGCCATCCACATCTGTCTCAGGGAAGCAGCGGCAACATCTTCTCTTGCGTCTGTGTCGACTATTTTCTCGATTGAATGATAAGGCGGATCATAATGGTATACCCCTGGGGCAAAGTCCCGGACGCCATTCTTTCCCACAACAGCGTAAACGTCTATGGGGTAGAGCGCACCCCCGGACGGGGCGGCTCTTTTTAGCCCCCTGTTATCAGTAATGCCCTGGGCAGCCCATAGAATTTGGGAAAGCTGGCCGACCGTAAGGGGTTTATCGGCAAAAGACCTTACAGTTCTCCTTTGTTTGATGGCCTTTTCCAGGGAGACATCTCCATCAAGTATGGGTGCAGGCAGATTCATGGGTTCCCCCTTTTCAAAGATTCCGCGGCTTCTTGCCGAGACATGTTTTGGCCGAAGTAGTCCTAAGGCAGAAAGGGAGAGCCCTAACACCCCTCCAAGCTGGAATGCTTGTCTGCGGGTCAATCTGCTGTTTCTCTTAAGAATTTGAAACAGGGTTGAAAGGGCCATCTCAACTGCCTCCTAACCCGGACGGGCCGGAACCAAACAAAGATAAATCTATCACGAAAACACGAAAGTACGAAGACACGAAAGTCTGAATGTTATTTTATTTCGTGC
>JAQYWL010000068.1 GCA_030145035.1 Desulfobacteria bacterium
AGGAGACTAGTGAGCATACAGGTGATCCGATTCTAAACCGGGTCAATGTTTGAGCGTATTAGTGAGCGTTAAGAAAGAACAGCAAAATGGCAGATTTCTTCTAAGGTTGAAATGATATCCGTCATAGTCGAGCTTATTTACAAGAGTCATTCCCTGTTCTTTCTTTATGCTCACTTATGCGCGAGTTTGAGCCGGTTTAGAATCGGATCACCTGTATGCGATGATGTTTTCAAAGAACTAAAATGTTACCGGAAATTTAAAATCGGAAATAGTATGTTATGGCAACAGTTACGATCGATACCGTAGGAAAGCACGACGGCCAGAGTGTCACCATTTGTGGGTGGCTAACCCACAAACGCTCAAGTGGTCGCATACGTTTTCTGGTGCTCAGAGATGGTACGGGCACGATACAGTGTACTTTGATTCAGGGTGAGACCAGCGAGCAGGCCTTGGACCTGCACCAGGAGCTGACCCAGGAATCTTCACTGACTGTCACGGGAACGGTTCACAGGGACAAGCGAGCTCCAGGGGGCTACGAGATCCTGGTATCGGACATTGAAGTGCTTCAGGTTGCCGAAACCTATCCTATTGCACCAAAAGAGCACGGTGTAGGGTTCTTGATGGATCACCGCCACCTGTGGCTTCGGTCTTCTCGACAGCAGGCTATCTTGCGTATTCGCCACGCCGTGGTCAATGCAGCACGCAAGTTCTTCGACGATCAGGGGTTCACGCTCCTTGACGCCCCGATCTTTACGCCCTCATCCTGCGAGGGTACCACCACCCTTTTTGAAACAGATTACTTTGGAGACAGGAAGGCATTCTTGTCTCAGAGCGGACAGCTTTACATGGAGGCCGGTGCCATGGCCTTTGGCAAGGTTTACTGCTATGGACCCACATTTCGGGCTGAGAAGTCAAAGACCCGGCGCCATCTTACCGAGTTCTGGATGATAGAGCCTGAAATTGCATTTGCTGATCTTGAGATGATTATGAAGCTGGCCGAAGCCTTGATTGTGGCTATCGTGGAAGAGGTCCTCGAAACCCGTCGGCAAGAGCTTGAGCTGTTGGGGCGCGATATCACAAGGCTTGAGAAGATTCAGCCTCCCTTTTATGTCATCAGTTATGATGAAGCCGTGCAGATCCTGAAGGATGCCGGGGAATCCCTGCCGTGGGGGGAGGATTTTGGAGCCAGTCAGGAGACCATTGTCTCAAATCATTTTGACAAACCAGTGCTGATTCACAGGTATCCGGCTCAGACCAAGGCCTTTTATATGAAAAACGATCCCCGTCGTCCGGAGGTCGCCCTCTGCGTGGACATGCTTGCCCCCGAAGGCTACGGGGAGATCATCGGGGGCGGCCCGCGCGAGGATGATCCGGTTATCTTGAAGGAGAAAATCGAGAATGCCGAACTCCCGGCTGAAAGCTTTGACTGGTATTTGGACCTGCGACGTTACGGAAGTGTGCCGCACGCTGGTTTTGGCCTGGGCATTGAGCGAGCCGTGGCATGGATCTGCGGCTTTGAGCATGTCAGGGAGTCCATCCCATTTCCGAGGCTTATGGACAGGTTGTATCCATGAACCCAATTTAGGGGCTTCGCCCCAGTTGGCCTGCCCTGGCGCTCACACAAACATATAAACACATAGCCTCTTGGCCAGGTCTGGGCCAGGGAGTATTGGAGTGATGGAGTGATGGGTTTAGAGAAATAAGAAATGACTTTTTCCGCTTTTAGTCCCCACTACTCCAGTACTCCCTGGCCCAGACCTGATTTTCAAGGGCAACAGCTTATTTCGGAGGCGTCGCGCCAGGGCGGGCCAAGACTCCATTTCTCCAGAGGCTGACATTCGACATTCCATGTAAATGACATAAAGTAGAATCCAAAATTGAATAGATTATGCCTGTTGATCGAACAAGACTTGTTTTAGACACCATCAAGAGACTCCTCAGACGAGGGGCCACGGTCCATCTTCACAAGATTGTCAACAAGACCCACGCCGCGGACCTGGCCGTCGTCTTCCGGTTTCTGACACTCCGCGAGCAGGAAGCCGTCTTTGACCTCATGGACAATGTCGAACATGAGGCCATGTTCTTCAGTGAGTTGGAAGAAGAAATACTTGTAAAGCTGATCGAAGACATGCCTGCCGAGAAAATTGCTGAGATCCTGGAGCAGATGCCCAACGATGATGTGGCTGACCTGCTGGGAAAACTCTCTGATGACCGGGCCAAGGCCCTGCTCGATCTCATGACAAGGGAAGAGTCTGAAGAGGTGGAAGGGCTGCTCCGTTACGATGAACAGACCGCTGGCGGTATCATGGTTCCGGACTTTATTGCCTTGAAGGAAGACACCGCGGCAAGAGAGGCTATCAAGGCGTTACAGAAGGAGTATGTCGATGTAGAGATGCCTTTCTATCTATATGTGGTTGACGATCACGGCCGTCTTGTAGGTGTCATCTCGTTGCGGCAACTCGTTGTTGTACCCCCTGAAACCACGCTCAAATCGATCATGGCCACAGATGCTGTAAGTGTGCAGACCAACATGGACCAGGAAGAGGTAGCCAGAATCGTTGCCCATTATAATATCCTCGCAGTGCCTGTGGTAGACGAGAACAACAAACTGGTCGGCATCGTCACGGTGGACGACGTGATAGATATCATCCGCGAGGAAGCCACAGAGGATATCTTGAAAATGGCAGGAGCGGGTGAAGATCTCGTGGAATCACAGTCGGTCTTGAAGAGCACCCGGATCCGACTACCCTGGCTTTTGGCCAGTTGGATCGGGGGTGTGATCGCCTTTTTTATCATCGGCCATTTTGAGAGCAGCCTGAGCAAGTTTATCTACCTTGCGGCCTTTATACCGGTTATCATGGGTATGGGTGGAAATATTGGGACCCAGTCTTCCACGATCGTCGTTCGCGGCCTTGCCACGGGTCGCCTGAATTTGAAGCAAATATGGGAGGTCGTGTTAAAGGAGCTAACGATTGGGTTTCTCCTCGGCTTTTTTTACGGGATTCTCCTTGGATTCGTTGCCCACGCTGCTATACCAACACAGCAGCCGGCTTTACTGCTCGGCTTGACCGTAGGACTTGCTGTGATAAGCTCCATGACCATTGCCGCCATGGTTGGTTCATTGGTGCCCATGGTCTTTGCCCGCATAAACATTGATCCGGCTGTCGCCACCGGGCCTTTTGTGACCACCTCTATCGACATCCTGAGCGTGTTTTTCTACTTCCAGATCGCAACCGTGTTGCTGCACCTCTAGCCCTTATGCCGCATGTCTCTTCACCTGCCATTATGCTCCGTGCGACCGAGCACGGTGACTATGACAAGATCATTACCTTCTTTACCCTTAAACGAGGCAAGATTTCACTCATAGCCAAGGGAGCCAAAAAGAGCATCAAGCGGTTTGCAGGGGTTTTAGAGCTCTTTTCGGTCTTGAACCTGGTGTGGAGCTTCGGGCGAGGCCGGGGGCTTCCAATCCTCCAGGAGGCCTCGATGGTCCATCCCTTTGAGCAGATCCGAACCAATATCACCTGGACAGCCTATGCCAGTTATTGGTGCGAGTTGGTTTATGCGTGGATGGAGCAAGGCCAACGGCAAGTTTCCGTCTATAGGCTCCTCGAGCATACACTGGATCAGCTCAACCGTGGGAGCCGGTCTGCGCACGCCCTTCACATCACTTTTCAGCTTCTGTTCATGACCATAAGTGGTTTTAGACCCGGCATCGACCATTGCAACATCTGCCGGACGCCCCTCGAGCGGTTTGGGCGCTCCGCTGTCGCATTTGATGTCAGGCGGGGAGGGGTATTATGCGAAAAATGCGCCACTCAAGAAGCAGGTCCTCTTTATCTTTCCAAGGGAACTGTCAAACTCCTCCGCTGGATCTTGAATGCACCATTAGAAAAACTTAATCGGCTCCGGTTCTCCAGACAGGCCATTGAGGAAAGTCTCCGGATGCTTGAAGCCTTTGTACCGTACTATCTCGGGAAAGAAACAAAAAGTTTGAAGTTCTTGAAGCAGCTCGATTCCAGATTGCCGAGTGTAAATCACGGCTGTTGGCAATGAGAAAAT
>JAQYWL010000127.1 GCA_030145035.1 Desulfobacteria bacterium
CTTCAACCGGGAACCGTGAACGTTGAACCGCTCAACCCAGGATATAGTCTGAACGAATCGAGTGACATATGCTGTCTATAAAAGATAGGAGCATCAGGACCAAGATCATTTTGGCTATGGTTGTTTTGCTTATTTTTATTGGATTAATCTCATTCTGGGTCAGCTATATGCACGAAAAAAAGAGTCTCCTGACCAACATGCAGGACAATGCCATTACCTTGAACCGTGCCCTGATTATCAGCATCAGGAACCAGAAAAGTATTGCCGAAAAGGTAAACCTGCAAACACTGGTGGAAGAGTTGTCATTAACCGAAGGAGTTTTCGGCGTATGGGTTATAGATAATAATTCTCGAATTACATCCGCCACATTCAGGGAGCAGGTGGGGGAGGTCGCATCTTGCCCTTTCGTTTCGGAAGCCCTACAAGAGGGCTATTATGTTAGCGGATTTGACACCAAGATGGGAGAGGAGGTTTATTCAGCATTTTATCCCCTTAAGAAAGGGGATAAAATTTTCGGCGTGGTGGAGGTTGCCTTTGAATTGCGAGAATATCTGCGAGCCGCTTCCAAGGATCGGAGACAAGTCCTTGCCCAGATGAAGAGAGACAGCCGCATCATGGCCGAATCACTTAGTTACAGCATCAAAAACATGCGGGATGTAAATGAACTGATCCATATTCAGAAATTGGTAGACAGGTTAAGCGCAGAAACCGAGATTATTTCGCGGATCATGATCGTGGACGACGACAGTCGCATCATCGCCTCCAATGATCTGAATAGAGTCGGCATGATTGCCGAAGACAAAGGGGTCAGGGCGATCATCAATGGGGCGGACATCTATGCCCGGCTATTCCCTCATGAAAAAATATATATGGTCGATATGCCATTAAGAATCGGTGATGAATTTAAAGGTATCGTAAATGTCGGTTATGACGCAATAAATTATTACACACATTTGTCTGAAATCTTTCGGTTTGGTCTGCTGATCTCTGGTATGGGTATTGTCTTGGGGATATTCCTTTCCTTTCAAGTGGCCAACCCCATTATTAGACCTGTCGAGCGCCTGATAGAGGTTACCAGGAAACTGGCGGCAGGAGATCTTTCCCAAAAGGCAACAGTAAGTTCCAAAGATGAGGTTGGCACTTTAGCAGGGGCCTTTAACCAGATGGCTTTAGATTTGGCACGCTCCAAGGAGGAAATAGATCAATATAGCAAGACCCTTGAGGAAAAGGTACGGCAGCGCACACGGGAATTGGAAATAAGTAACCAGGAATTAAGGTCCATTCAAAATGAGCTGATGGAAGTCAACATGGTTAAGTCAGACTTCATGAGTATAGCATCTCATGAGCTTCGAACGCCACTGACCACGCTGTTGGGGTACAGCGAGCTTCTGTTGACAAGGTCTCTAACTGAGAGCCAGAAAAAGGAATTTTTGGGCTTTATCAACGAGGAGTCGATCCGCCTGAGCAAGATAGTCGATGACCTGCTGGATATCTCCCGGATAGAATCAGAAAAGGATTTTGGATTTGTAAGAAAGCCTATGCAGCTTGCTGAGGTCCTGGTGAAAAATATCAAGTTCTATTCCCGGGCAGAGACCGGTCACCGCATAATTACACAGATAGAAGATGATTTGCCCCTGGTAAATGCAGATAGCGAGAAGATTGGTCAGGTTATAAAAAACCTTCTTGATAATGCAATTAAATACTCTTCAGGTGGCGATATTGTATGTATGGCTTTTGTAAAGGATAATATGGTTCAGATCAGTGTCCAGGACCAGGGCATTGGGATATCACAACAGGATCTTCCCCGTATTTTTGATAAATTCTACCGGGTTGAGCGACAGGAGACGGCTCATATTAGCGGCACGGGCCTTGGACTCTCTATTGCAAAGTATATTGTGAAATTTCACGATGGCAAGATAGATGTAGAAAGCGGGCTGGGTAAAGGAACCACAATCGGTTTTGGGCTCCCTGTTTTCGAGGAGTGAGACCTGTGGGATTGCGGAATAATGAAAAAGATATTGATCGTCGATGACGAGGAAAAAGTAAGAAAGCTGGTAGAAGTCACGCTTTCCGTAGGCGACCTTGAAATTCTGCATGCCTCCTCTGGCGATGAGGCCCTAAAGATAACCCGAGAGGCCAAGCCCGATATCATCTTATTGGACATCATGATGCCAGGTGGATTGGATGGTTTTGATGTCTGCAGGCTTCTCAAGAAAGACCCTGATACCAAAGATATCTATATTATTATGCTTACAGCCAAAGGGCAACAAGCTGACAGAGAAAAGGGGCTTGCCTCAGGCGCTGATGATTATTTTGTAAAACCATTTAGCCCCATGGAGTTAATGGATAAGATAGACAAGATCCTGGTTTAACCCGGACAAGCCGGAAAATCCGAAGCTCGAAATCCGAAATACGAAACAAATCCGAAATACGAATTTCCAAATGTTCAAAACAATTAACTTTAGGCACTTTGGCTCACTTCAGTTTGTTTAGTCCGCCTCTGGCGGGTTTCGGTCATTTGAATTTTTGTCATTCGATATTGTTTCGTATTTCGATATTCGTATTTCGAATTTGTTTTCTGCCACAAAAAGCACGAATTTCATTATCAAGCGCCTAAACGCGGAGGGAAGACGCTTTGCAGAAGATATGGCTCGGCGTTATCTTCATTTTGATTGGCCTTGGTGTTTATAGTCTATACGGCTATCTTCGCCTGGAATCGCCGCCGATCGAAGAAGAAATGGATATAAACCCACCGCCCGTATACGCTGTTTCCACCTCCGGGGTTACCCACAATGAGATAGTAATCGGTTCATCTTTGGCCCTTGGGGGGCATGCCAGCTTCCTGGGGACCGAATACCTGCACGGTGCAATGTGCTTGATCAAGGAGATAAACAGCGGGGGCGGCATCCACCACCGCAGGATCAGGGTGATTGCTTATGATGACGAATACGATCCGCCACGATGTGTTGCCAACACAAAAAGGTTAATTGATAAGGACAAGGTGTTTTGCCTCTTCTGCTATGTGGGGACACCGACCAGCCTGAAGATCATAGATATTGTTGAGGAGGCCAAAATCCCGCTTCTGGGTCTCTTCACCGGGGCAGATAAATTACGCTATCCATTCCGGCACTATATCTTTAATGTCCGATCATCTTACTACCAGGAGACCAACGCTGTGGTGCGCTACTTTGTGGAAGAAAAAAGGCTGCGCCGTATAGCAGTATTCTATCAATATGACGACTATGGTTTTGATGGCCTAAAGGGAACACAGATTGCCTTGCAAGAATATGATCTTTCTCCAGTGGCAACGGGGAGTTTCATAAGGGGGACACTCGATATTGAGGACGCCCTTGACAAGATCCAGGCATCTCGGGCCCAGGCGGTCATCATGATAGGCACCTATAGCCCCTGTGCCAAATTTATAAAGGAAGCCAGGGCGAGAGGGTATGATCCCCTATTTCATAACGTCTCTTTTGTGGGGGCAGATAAACTGGTTCAGGAACTTGGTGATGCCGGTGAGGGGGTCTTGATTACGCAAGTTGTACCACCGCCTACTGAACGGATTCTCTTGCCCGCCACCGAGCAATATTCTCGCCTGTTAACTCAACATTATCCGGAGGACGTACCGAACTTTGTAAGTTTTGAGGGCTTTATTAATGCCAGGCTTTTGATTGAAGCCCTGAGGCGGGCAGGACGAGATATTACGCGGGAAGGTTTTATCAGGGCATTAGAGTCC
>JAQYWL010000320.1 GCA_030145035.1 Desulfobacteria bacterium
AAGGAAAGTGCCACAGAAAAGATACCGCCCTGTGAGATGGCAGCCATGCCTATCTCACGGGGTAAGGGTGAAAAGGTGCGGTAAGAGCGCACCAGTTCTCTGGGTGACCGGAGAAGATAGGTAAACCCCATCTGGAGCAAGACCAAATAGGGAAGCGTTTGAGGGCGGCCCGTCCGAGCTTCCGGGTCGGTCGCAAGAGGTATTGGGCAACCAATACCCTCAGATGAATGATCGTTGTTCCGTAGAGGGTGACCGATACGGAAAACAGAACTCGGCTTATGGCCTGCTCTGGCATAAAACCGCTATAAAATCGCTCCGCGATTTTATATAAGGCGGCTTCGCCGCTTCAAATTGGATCATGCAAGAAGCCAGCGCTGTTCAGTATAAGGCCGGTTTTGCCGAAAAGGTTCAGATATTTTCAGAAGAGTTCTTGAGGTGTTGCATCTATATCTGCGAAACCGAGTCCTCCCGTGAGACCTTCACCAAAAGACTGTATGCTAAAATGGTCGCAAGCTCCAAGCTCTTGGAAGATTTCTTGGACTTCCATGGCGCAAAAAACAATTCCAACTGGTATTATTATCGTGAGCTGGTCTCAACGGTAAGAAACCTGTCTGAAGCGAGTTACTCCCAGAAACACATCTCCAAGCGGCTCCCTTTGTATGACTTGGCAAAGACCGAGGGGTTTCAGGGGGGTGGACATGCCACTCACAAATTCCTGGTAGACTCTTTGAGGAAGATCTCTCTCAATGCGTTAGAAGCAGCCGGGCGCCTGCACATTAACTTGCCTGAAGACCGTTTTTCGTGGGACGATTTCCCGGGAATAGCCACTCAGACCACTCTTGAGTTCGACATCGACGATGAAAACCTGGAGGAGGAGAAAAAGAATATTGTCAAGATAACCACTGAGTTCTTGAGTGTAGCCAAAGAATTTGAAACATTGGGTTTTTATGAGCCATACACCATAGATCAGATTATGGCCATTGTTCCTTCCAGCTTTAATGAACAAGAGGCGCGGCGATTTGAAATGGTTGTCCACAGCCTGCAATCATCCTTTGACACGTATGTGAATAGAAGCGGACACCGGTTTCGCGATATCAAACTCAAGCGGCTTCGCGGGTACATCTCTGTAGTACTTCACCTCTTGGAGCTTACACGTCGTCTCCTACATTATTATGAACGGCACCTCCATGAGGTCGGCTACAAGAACATTTACAAAAGGGTCCGTGATGAATTGGCCAGGGCTGTCAGGCCTGAAGATATTCTTGATCGCATTGTGAATTATGGTCTTTATTATATTTGGTATTTCTTGGTACAGGGTCAGGATCTCGCCCAGGAGGTCCTAAATGAGAATATGGAGCGGGATTCTATTGTAGTGGGCATACCACAAGAGCTTGGTTTTCACAGTCGGCCCTGCATGTTGGTGGCCAAGATCGTTCAGCATTACGGCGGTCAGGTGGAACTGTGGGTGGACTCTGATCGATTTGATGCGAGCAGTGTCCTGGACATCCAGTGGGCCGGTGGCAAGATTCAAAAAGAAGGCATCAAGGAGGTTGCCTTTAAGGGCGATGTGCGCGCCTTGAAAGACATCCAGATTCTGGCCAGTGTAAACTACGGGGAAGATTCAATGGGCAAGGGAATTCCGCTCCCCAAAGAGCTCTTCTACCTGAAGCAGTAACCCGGACAAGCCCGCCCTCCTGCCAAGCCTGCCCGCAATTGCCACGTATGCCGGTGTTTGGGCTGTATGCTGTGCCTGGCGACCTGCCCGCCATTGCTATGTATTCTGCCATACAGGCTATATGCCGTGCCTGGCGCTGGCAGGCGGGTCGCGAGCGCTCAGGCGAGGCGGGCGGGCGGAGTGAGGCGGACGGGCCGGAACCCAAAAGTGCCTAAAGTTAAGGATTGCGTTTTCAGCGCGGTCAATTTTAGGAAATGACATAACACCTCAACTTTAGGCACTTTAGATCACTTATTAGGCACTTCACACTTTTACTTAAATGAAACAACCCAAAATCGAAAACTCGCAATCCCTGCCCGCCACCTGCCCGCCATTGCCAGGCCTTGGCAGGCGGGTCGCAAGACTCAGCCGAGGCGGACGGGCTCAGGAGAGGCAGGCGGGAACAATCGACAATCGACAACCAGCAACGGGGGTTGCCGCAGTTATTGCGGGAGCAGGGCAGGGGACCCGGATGGGGAGCGAAGCCAGAAAGCAATACATGATGCTGGGAAACCGCCCAGTGCTGGCCCATACCCTTCTTGCCTTTGAAAAATGCGATGCGATTGAAGAGATATTCCTGGTAATCCCTCGGGGTGATGATCCTCTTTGCAAAAAGGAGATCATAGATCCGCTGAGACCTAACAAACCGATTCATCTAATTTCAGGGGGTGCCACAAGACAGGAGTCGGTCTACAACGGCTTGAAGGCCATTGACGGCAGGTTTGGCCTGGTGGTTATCCACGATGGTGTTCGGCCGTTGGTCAAGATCGACCGCATCGCTGAGTGTGTTAGGGTGGCTGAGAAATATGGAGGCTGCATCCTGGCCGTAGCGGCAAGTGACACCATAAAGACCGTAGACGAACATGACCGTGTGATTGTGACCATGAAGCGTCACATGATCAGGATGGCCCAAACCCCTCAAGCATTCCACTATAATCTTATCCGCGGAGCCCATGAGGCCGCACAAAAGGAAGCTTGTGTGGGGACTGATGATGCTGAATTGGTAGAGCTGTGCGGTGAGGTGGTAAAGGTGATTCCGGGTGATCCTTACAACATCAAGATTACCACACCTGAAGATCTCAAATTGGCCGAAGCCCTGCTGGCGCGCCGGTAAAAAAGATGGAGTGATGGAGTACTGGAGTAGTGGGTAGTAAGATCTGCCCGCTCGTGCCCGTCCGCCATCGGCTTTGCCCGTCTACCTCGCGAGGCCACGGCAAGCGAGCAGGCCTCAGGCGAATACCGGGCGGGCCTCGCAGTGGCAGGCGGGGCGGAAGAATTATTTCTTGCCAGCAAACCCATCACTCCAATACTCCACTTGGGGCGAAGCCCCTTGTTCTGTTCTCAGGCTCCCGATGATGTTGCTGATATCCGTGATGTTGTTCTTCACAAGATAGGACCTAAGGCCTTCCACAATCTCCAGAGTTGCCCGCGGGTTGACAAAATTGGCAGTACCAACCTGTACGGCACGGGCCCCAACAATCAAAAACTCCAAGGCATCCAAGGCATCCATTATCCCGCCTATACCAATGACCGGGATACGCACCGCCTGGGCTGCCTCCCACACCATTCGTAGCGCAATCGGTTTGATTGCAGGTCCGGAAAGGCCTCCTGTGATGTTGGCGAGTTTGGGCCGGCGCGTCGCCACATCCACGGCCATTCCCGTGATCGTATTGATAAGGGAGACCGCATCGGCTCCTGCTTCCTCTACGCTCCGCGCGATGGCCTTAATATCAGCCACGTTTGGCGAGAGCTTGGCGATCAATGGAAGCCCTGTCTTTTCCCTCACCGCTTTCACCACCTCAAAGGCCATCTTTGGATCGGTTCCAAAGGCGATCCCGCCAGCCTTGACATTGGGGCACGAGATGTTTACCTCGATACCGGCTATTCCCTCCAGATCCTGGATCCGTTCAGCCAGTTCAACGTAGGCTTTTGTCTCGTGGCCGTAAATATTCAGGACAATGGGGGTCTCCAGAGTTTGAAGAAACGGGAGTTTCTCCTGCACAAAGGCTTCCAGTCCCGGGTTTTCAAGGCCGATCGCATTCAGCATCCCCCCGCACGTCTCCACGGTCCGAGGGGGAGGATTGCCGGCAGAGGGCTTGAGAGAAAGGCCCTTTACAATGATACCACCCAGTCTGTTCAGATCAACCAGCGAGGCCAACTCCTGTCCATACCCAAAAGTGCCGGAGGCGGTCATCACCGGGTTTTTCATGAAGATGCCACCCACTTCTACAGCAAGGTTATAGGATTGCGGATTGTGGATTGCGGATTGCGGATTTAAGTTACACATCATTTACGATGTAAATCAAACTGGCAAACACCCTTATTTAATTCCTGAATTCCTGAATTCATTGGACCATATCCCTGACAGCTTTTACAATTGCAGGCGTATCAATGCCGTACTTTGAACGTAAAACCCGCTGTGAGCCGTGTTGCACAAAGGTGTCCGAAATCCCGAGCCGCACCACTCGGCTGGCCGTGATGCGCGCGTCTGCCAGGCACTCGAGCACCGCACTGCCAAAGCCACCTTGCAATATATTTTCCTCAACGGTCAGGATGAATGGAATTTCTCTGGCAAGTCGGTTGATCAACTCGGCATCAAGGGGTTTTACAAAACGGCTGTTGACCACCGTGGCTGAAATGCTTTGCTCTTCAAGTTGTTTTTTGGCCTCAAGGGCTGCCGTCACTGTCACCCCAACTGCCAGGATCAGGACATCGGCGCCTGTGGTGAGGACCTCTCCCTTGCCAATAGGAAGGGTATGAATTTCGTCATCCATGGAACCCCCGGTGCCACAGCCTCTCGGATATCTGAAGGCAATGGGGCCAGGATGATCAAGGGCCGTCATCAGCATGTGTCGCAGTTCGTTTTCATCCTTTGGTGCCATGACTACCATATTCGGGAGGTTGCGAAGATAGGAAAAGTCAAACAGACCGTGATGCGTGGGCCCATCTTCACCAACAATTCCTCCACGGTCCATGGCAAAGACCACGGGATGCTTTTCAAGGCATACGTCGTGAAGGATCTGGTCATAGGCTCGCTGCAAAAAGGTGGAATAGATCGCAACCACCGGACGAAATCCCTCAATAGCCATGCCGGCCGCAAAGGTCACGGCATGCTGTTCGGCGATACCCACATCAAAAAAGCGTTCGGGAAAGACCTCGGAAAAGGCATTGAGTCCGGTTCCCTCTGGCATGGCTGCCGTGACCGCCACGATACGCTCATTTTCTCGCGCAAGCTCAACAAGGGTATTTCCAAAGACTTCCGTATAGGTCGGAGGTTTTTTCTGCGGGGAAATACGATTGCCCGTTGTGATTTCAAAAGACCCAACGCCATGAAAATACGTAGGGTTGCGCTCTGCAGGCGGATAACCTTTGCCTTTTTTCGTCGTGACGTGAAGCAGGACAGGCTTGGTCATCTCCTTTACGTTCCGGAGTGTGTCGATCAAGTGGTCCAACCTATGACCCTTGATGGGACCAAAATATTTAAACTTGAACGCTTCAAAGAGCATCCCCGGAGTAATAAAGGCCTTGAACGAGTCTTCGGTTCGCTTGGCAAGCTTGTATGCGTCATCCCCGAACTTGGGAAGGGACTTTAAAAACTCCTTGAGTTCCTCTCTGAGGGCCATAAAGTATTTTGCAGAGAGTTTTCGACTCAAAAACGAGGAAAGGACGCCCACATTTCGGGCAATGGACATCTCATTGTCATTCAGGATCACAATAAGGTTTTTCTCCAGGTCACCCGCCTGGTTAAACCCTTCATAGGCCAGGCCGCCGGTCATAGAACCATCCCCGATAACCGCAACGATTTTAGCAGGATCTTTTTTCAGGCACTTGCCGCAGGCAATCCCAAGTCCTGCGGAAATGGAAGTGCTCGCATGTCCTGTGGAAAAGGCATCGTATGGACTTTCGCTCATGCGAGTGAAGCCGCTCAAACCGCCGTACTGTCGCAGGGTGTGAAATCTGTCTCTCCGACCCGTAAGCAGTTTGTGGGCATATGCCTGGTGGCCTACATCCCATATGATCTTGTCGTTCGGCGGATCAAAGACATAGAGCAAGGCTATGGTCAACTCGACCACTCCAAGGCTGGGGGCCAGGTGTCCGCCCGTCCGGGAGACCGTTTCGATGATCACCTTGCGGATCTCTCTGGCCAGTTCCGGAAGTTGTGAGCGTTGTAAGCGTTTAAGATCTTCTGGAGAATCAATTTTATCTAAATGTTTCACTCTAACCTCTTATCCCAAGTTGTTCGTTAGAATCCTCAAAACCACGAAGTTTTCCTGGAGTACTGGAGAAAAAGATTTATAGGCTTAGGGCAGGCTTGTGTTTCCCATTACTCCATTACTCCACCACTCCATTACTCCAATTTCGACTTAGCTTGTTCTTTCAACAACATATCGTGCAATGGCAGCAAGGGGCTCCCCTTTTTTGCCAAAGATCCTAAGTGCCTCCAAGGCACTATCTATCAGTTCGCCGGCGCGCACCTTCGCCTGTTCCAGTCCCATCAAAGAAGGACAAGTTGCCTTTTGGTGGGCTCGATCGCTGCCCACGGGCTTGCCAAGCATCTCAGGTGTTCCTTCAACGTTCAGTATATCGTCAGCCACCTGAAAGGCAAGGCCGATATGTCGGCCGTAAGCACCCAGAGCGGCTATTTCCTGAGAGCTGCCTCCGCCAAGGATCGCCCCGGTCTGCACAGAAGCCTCAATAAGCACCCCGGTTTTTAGTCGATGAAGCCTCTCAAGCTCTCCCAAAGTGATTTCTTTTCCCTCAGAGGAGATATCCATCATCTGGCCTTGCACCATACCTAAATACCCGGCAGCCCGTGCAATCAGATAAATGACCTCCAGCCGCTTCAAGGCGTCACCCCGCTTGTTACGCCCTTCAGTTGCCAGGGCCTCAAAGGCAGCAGCCTGCAATGCGTCTCCGGCCAGGATGGCAGTGGTCTCATTAAAGGCCTTATGGCATGTCGGTTTGCCACGACGAAGGTCGTCATCGTCCATGGCCGGAAGATCATCATGGATCAGAGAATAGGTGTGAATAAGCTCCAGGGCGCATGCAGCAGGCATCACATCCGCCTCAGAGCCCCCCACGGCTTCTGAAGCTGCAATACACAAGACAGGACGCAGCCGTTTACCCCCCGCCTCAAGGGAGTAACGCATGGCCTGGACCAGCAGGGTAGGGTAGGGCTCACTATTGTCCCAGAGTTTCCCGAGGGCAGCATTGATGGTTTGCTGCTTTGCTTTCAGGTAGGCCGTCAGATCAAACATGCTCAGAGAAAATGCGCTCATCTTTTCTGGTCTCAAGCTCCAGCAAAGGATTGGAGCACTGGAGTACTGGAGTACTGGTCTTTCCATCACTCCATCACTCCACCACTCCATTACTCCATCTCATTCTTTTCCGGCGAAAAATGGCTCCGCTTGAACGTTTCCTTCCTCGTCCTTGAGAAGTATGGAGACCTTTTTTTCGGTTTCGTCCAACTTGTTTGAGCAGAGCTTCGATAGCTTGACACCCTCTTGAAACTTCTTCAGGGCCTCATCCAGAGTCAGGTCGCCACTTTCCAATTCGTGCACGATTGATTCCAATCGTTTCATGGCACTCTCAAATGTTTGCTTGGCCATCAGTTCGCTTCCTCTCTATGCGGCAGACCATCGCCCCCCTTGAGACAGTCACCTCCACGTGCTGTCCCACACTCACCTGCTGAACATCCTTAACAAGGGCATAATCCGGCAATGTGCGCGTCACGCTGTAGCCCCGCTCCAGGATCGCCAGGGGATTCAGGGTGTTCAACTTGGCCACCGTGGTGCGAAGTATGCTCTTCTTTGATTCCAAAAAGAATTGCATTGCAGACAAAAGAGTTTGGCGATGGTGTTTAAGTAATACATCAAGGTCTTTGACCATAAACTGAGGTCCGCACCGGCAGAGTCGTTCTCGCATCATATTTAGACGATCTCTCTTCTCGTCTAATCGCCTTGAGAGCCCCCGCAGGATTCTTCCAAGCGCGTCGTCAAGTCGCAATCGATAGTCGGCAATCTGCCTGCCGGGATGAACCAGCCGCTTTGAAAGCTGGATTGTTCGTTCCCTCAAGAGCCGAAGCCTCTGAGACATAGCACTTTTTAGGGCACCCCTGATCTCCTGAATGCGTTTCAGTAGTTCCTGTTTGACCGGTACGATCAGCTCGGCCGCAACTGAGGGTGTTGGCGCACGCACGTCGGCAGTAAAGTCGGCAATGGTAAAATCTGTTTCGTGTCCAACGGCCGAAACAACAGGGATATGAGAGGCAAAAATGGCGCGTGCCACAACCTCCGAGTTGAATGCCTGTAGGTCTTCCAGGGAACCGCCCCCCCGAGCCACCACAATGACGTCAGCATCGTTCATCTCATTCAGCAATTGCAGTGCTTCGGCGATTTCCTCGGCTGCTCCTTCTCCCTGAACCTTCACCGGTGCTATCTCAACCGCTACATTCGGAAACCTGCGATTGATCACGTGCATTATGTCACGTATGACAGCTCCGGTAGGGGAAGTGACAACTGCGATCTTTTGCGGCAGGTACGGGAGGGGACGCTTGTGTTTTTCGTCGAACAGCCCTTCGGCTGCCAGCCCGGCCTTGAGCTGTTCAAAGACTAATTGCAGGATACCTATGCCCTCAGGCTCCAGATATTCTATAATAATCTGATAGATCCCTCTGGGCTCATACAGATTGAGCCGCCCCATGGCAACCACTGCCATCCCGTCCTCAGGCCGAAATTTTAGACTCCGGTTCTGAGCCCGAAACATGACGGCGTTAATCTGTGCCCCCGGGTCCTTCAGGGTAAAGTAGAAATGCCCGGATACCGGTATGCGAAAATTGGAGATTTCGCCCGCAACCCAAACAAATGGATAAGCGTTTTCAAGAAGCCCTTTGATGCTTTGGGTAAGCTCGCTCACCGTGAAGATGTGGCGTTCCGTGAGCGTGAAATCTTTATCCATAGAGAAACCGTCTCAGAATTGGTACAACATTTAAGAGGGCAAGCATTTGACTTGGGCCGAAGCTCCATTTAACATATGTTCGCATCATCCACAATCTCTTTTTCCGGTGGCAAAGCCCCACCACCCATGCTATATAAAATCGCGAAGCGATTTTATAACTTCTCTTGGCACTTTGTAACCGTTCACGGGTTCAGAGGTTCAGGGTTAACATTGAAGATTGAAGATTGAACAATGCCCGCCCTGGTGCGACATCCGCGAAATAAGCTGTAGCCCTTGAAAACCCGGTCTGGGCCAGGGAAAAACAATCGACAATCGACAATCAAATAAGGCGGGGTGTGCGATGCCAAACAAACGAACAAAGAAGCAGTTAGAATCCCTGGGCGAACGTGTGGGTGGTCGAGTCGGGCAAGGCCTGTCGAAGAATGCAGAGAAAAAAGGCGCAGACATCGGCAAGAAGGTCGGCAAGGCCCTGGGTGAACAGGTCGGACGGCTCCACGATGCCCTCGAAAAAGAGCCCGTGACAAAAAAAGAACAGCTTGGCATAGGTGGCAAGATGGGCACGGGACTCGGGGTCATCGCAAAACATCTTGTTGAGAAGCGCTACGGCCTGCTCACAAGGATGGTGGGCACTGGCAATCTCGTGGCAGAGGGCCGCACTATGGGAGCGAAGGCAGAAAAGATAGTCAAAAGGGCTGTGAAGACAGGTGTTCAGCGGATCGCCCGCGTGAAGGGGAATTCCAAGGAAGGTCACGACAAGGGGGGCTAATCAGGTTCATGTTACCTGGAAAGCCCTTTTGCGGAACGTCCGATAATATATATTATGTCAACTTCAGCCCTAAGCAGCTAAACTAAAGGCCTCCAGGGCATCCCTACCGTTAATGCGTGCCCTCTCCTCTTACGCTTACAAACTTAATCCCTAACTTTGACTCAAACAAGTGCCTAATCGGAAGTCTGTGAATTGGGGCTGCTCAGGGGGCTAGTCTGCGTGGGTGGCAGTGCGGGCTGCGTCAAGGAGTTCTCTAATGGCGGGCAGTACGTAGACGCTATCCAGATCCATGCGGCATAGGCATTGACTCAAAAGGCTGATCTTCTCGGAAAGGCCCTTTGACCTATCCATAATATAAAAACGGCGGCCCCTCACCTTGCACAGGCCGCTTGTTGCCGGCACTTCCGGGTCGGAGAAATCGTCATATCGTATTGAAATGCCTAATTGTTCTGCCAAATCTTCGAGGTATTGATAGGTCTTTTCAGGTTCCATGGACCTAAAGCCGCCCGGTAATCCTCGTGGGCCGGATATCCCGGGGGCACTGCCTCAGGAAGTACTGGTCTGTCATGCCGGCAATGAAATCGCGCGCGATCTCTGAATGGCTGGTATTGTTCTTGTATTCATCGGACATGCCATCCAGATATTCTGTGAAGATGATAGAGGCTTGATTGCCCTCTTTAAGATCTTTGAGATAACGTTCAAATACTACTTGAAAAACGTGCCTGATCTTTCCGGCATCCGGTTTTATTTTCGGATTCAGATATATGTGGTTTAGGTTGAATTCTCTGAATTCTTTCAGGGCCTTTGACACTTCCTGGCTAAAGGCTATGCATGGCCTTTGGAAGCTGTTTTTGATAACATCGGTCACCAGGTTGTACACAATGGTCCCGTTGGTGTCCCCTAATCGTGCCACAGCGGCCTTCGGAAGCTGACTCCTTTTGATGAGGTTCAAGCGGATGGCATCTTCAATGTCTCGTCCGATGTAGCTGATGGTGTCAGCCATGCGCACGACACACCCTTCAAGGGTCATGGGTGTTATGGGTATGTCTCGATCAGCAGCCTTGTTGGCTATCTCATGATCAAAAGTGTCAAAGGTCTTTTCGCGCTGTGGAAATAGTGCTTGAGTATGGATCTCGCCGTCATGACACAGGATGCCATCCAATACCTGGAGCGTTAGATTCCAGCCCCTACCCTTCCGTTCGATTTTGTCCAGAAATCTCACGCTCTGAATATTATGTTGAAACGGTCCGATACCGCACTCCTCACACAGCTCAGACAGGTATCCCTCCCCATCGTGACCAAACGGGCAATGACCAATGTCGTGGCCAAGGGCAGCGGCTTCAATGAGGTCTTCGTTCAGCCCGAGAAAACGGCCGATAGTGCGAGAAATCTTTGAAACCAGTTGCACATGAAGCACCCTGTGGGTAATGTGGTCATTGTCTACCAGATAAAAGACCTGGGTTTTGTCAATATAGCGCGTATAGGCCAACGAATGAAGAATGCGATCAGAGTCCGCTGCATAGTTCTGCCGATGACCGGTATCGATACCTTCGTCTGGAAACCGGCGGACGGCATCCTTGCTATAGGCAGCCTGAGGCGAAAGGAAGCGCTCTTCGCGCTCGTTCAGGGATTCCTTTACTTTCTGCAAATCGATCAAATTATAAAATCGCTCCACGATTTTATCAGATCTCTCCATTCTCAATCATTTCATCTATGAGCTTGAAAAAATCGATTCCCGCCTGCCTGAATCCCTCGAGCCCGTATTTCATGTTTGCCTCAAGGACCCAATACCGACCATTAGAAAAACAGATGTCCAGTCCTACGTCATCCATCTGGCAAAGACGGGCCGTGTTTTGGGCAAGGGCCAGGCCTTCCTCCGGGATGTTATCAAAACTGATAGTGGCACCCTGTGATACATTCGTGCGAAACTCACCTGGGCGAGCAACGCGCCAGTAGGCATGGATAATCCGGCCACGAATCAACACAACGCGAAGGTCCCGGTCGATTTCAAGGTATTCCTGTATGTAGGCGGCGCGTAGCATTCTTTTGTTGTATCTGGCAAGGTCATCCTTGTTGCGGATCAGATATATGCCTCTGCCCAGGGCTGAGCCCCGCGCGATCTTGGCCACAAAGGGAAATTCAAAGTGTTCCAGTATCTTCGACTTTTGATAATTCCCATAAAAAACCCGTGTCCTGGGGTGAGGAACCTTAAGGAGATTGAAAAGGGCTGTCTGCTTGATCTTATCCATCGTATATTTGTACGTATGATAGTTAGGAAAGGTCCGTTTGCCCATTGTGTCAAATATGTCGACGTAAAAGGCTGTGGGATAAAAAATCAGATCAGACTGGCGAATCAGCTCTATTTGCCAATCCTCATAGTCGGAAAGATTGGTGCGAACCCCCAGGGTGATCACGTTCTTGCAGTGTCGCAACCTTCTCTCAAGGGCTATCCTCTTTGTATTCAAAGGAAACCTCTTATACAATCGCTTCGCGATTCTATGCAACGCGGCTTCGCCGCTCGACAAAAGGAAATTCCTATACAGTCAAATTACGAGCCTATCAGTCAAAGAATCTGAATCGTATGATATGAAAAAGGGTCGCCAGGCCGTCTCTCCAGGTGATCTTTTGCCTTCCTCATATCCTCTCCCACTGTAGGATATGGGCACCTCGTATATACGACATTTCAGCCTGGCAAACTTTGCGGTGATCTCCGGCTCAAAACCGAAACGATTCGACTTGATCGCAATATCCTTAAGGAAGGATGCGCGAAAGACCTTGTAACAAGTCTCCATGTCAGAGAGATTGATGTTGGTGAGCATATTGGACAGAAGTGTCAGAAACTTGTTCCCAACGTAATGCCAGAAAAAGAGGACACGCTGGGGCCCGCCTGTAAATCTGGAGCCGTAGACCACATCTGCACGGCCGTCCATTATAGGTCCAATAAGACGACCGTATTCGCCCGGATCATATTCCAGATCCGCATCCTGGATAATTACAATATCTCCTGTGACATGTTCAAAACCGGTCCTCAGCGCAGCGCCTTTTCCCTTGTTTTCCGAATGAAAAACGACTCTAATATCCTTCCCTACCACCTTTATTAGCCATTCTCTGGTCCCGTCCGTGGAGCAATCGTCAACCACAATAATCTCTTTGTCTTCGCGCACTGATCGCACCCGGTTCAAGATCTCCTCGATGGTCCGTATTTCATTGTACACAGGAATGACAACCGAGAGCTTCATCACACCCCCAAGAGCCGCCTTATCTCCCGGCGACTCCGTGTTAGGTGACTCCCTGGCCAGTAGATCCTTCCACAGGTCTTGCATTCGGAGAATCTATTGTGGCGGGTCCATATATGGTCAGGTACTTTTCCAACCACATCCTCGGACTCGACAGGCTCAAGGAGCCCGTTGCAGACCGTGCAACGACTAAAGAATTTATCCGGATCGGGTTTGAGACCAAGCAGACGGATAAGGCCCTGGAGCTGCATCTTCGGATCATTCGCCTCTATAAATATCAACCCGTCTGGTGCCACCTTTCCCACAAGCCGGGTATTGCGTGATAGAAGAATACGGCCCTCGTCTGCCAGTGCAAGAAATCTGTCATTGGACAGCGTGCGGGAGTAAAGGGTATCGTAACCAAGGATACGAAGCCATTTGGCCAGCTTTCCGAGCATTCGATCAGCAGCAAACCTCATATTGGAGTGATCTAAAGTGCCTAAAGTGCCTAAAGTGAGCTAAAGTTGTGGAACTTGCCTTCGGCAAGAACAATTTAGAACAGATAGAATTCCTTAACTTTAGGCACTTTCAACTTTAGTTCACTTTAGGCACTTCTTTGAGTAGGTTGTAAGCCCCATCCGGGATCGAAACCTTTGTCCAGAACTTTTCCACCGTGAGTGACCAAAGCGGCCCGTGTGTGTCTGAGATCGCGATTCTGTGTGGAAGACAGAGGGATTCCATCTGATGAAACTCACTGAATGCAACCCTGTATTGTAGATTGCCCCAACAGTCAAACACCTCCACTTGCTCAACACCCTTTGCGTCGTCCTTCAGCCACATCTTTTCAATCAGACATCCCCGTTTTTTATGAAGGCTTAGAAGCCATCCGCCCTCGACTGTCGAGGCTCGAATCTTGGCATGGTGAAACGGGAGAATAGGGGGCTGACCTGACAAGAGCCCAAAGAGGTCCTCGGCTCTCACAGACACGGATAAAAAACGTGAAAGATTGCCGAGAGTGGCGTCTCCCTTGAAATAGCGGTTATCTTGATGAGAACGGAGAAAAAAATTCGATCCGTTGATTACAAACGTCAGGGTGGGCTGCCCCCATGGCCCCAACGTTTCCACTCGCAGGTTTTGCGGTTGAGACCCTATCCACACCATGCGAAAAGCCTTCA
>JAQYWL010000516.1 GCA_030145035.1 Desulfobacteria bacterium
AATCGGGTTTTCGTTTTCATCCTGGGTGATTTCAGCCACACGCCCACGAACATAATGAAGACCAACCTGTTCTGCCCCGCGCACCTTGTATTCTTCAAAGCCCTTGCCCACTGTACGCAGATCCATGTTGAAGATATAGGCCTCGGTCCTGGCATCATGGTCTTTGGCCATCATTGCCTCTTTAATGGTATGCATGCAGCAATAACTTGAGCAGTATTTATTGAAACGAAAGTCTCGGGAACCCACGCACTGAACAAAGGCCAGCCTGGTAGCAATATCAAACTTTTCGGCTTTAACCTTCAGTTCCTCTAATTTCTTGGTCGCCTCCTGTACGCTCTCGTATTGCTCTGCCCATTTCGCGAACTCATCGCCATCAGATATATTTCCTGCAGTGAATTCCTTGTAGAACTCAGCAGATGACTTCTTGTGTTTCTTTTCGTGTTTGGCGAGACCCTTTGTTGCCTTCTTCAGCTTCTTCTCCCCGCTGTGGATAAGCTCGTGATCTCTTAAATCCGACGGCTTTTCCACATGACCTTCAGTAGGACCACTGGCGCTCAGCAGGCGTTCAAATTCCATAGAGTTGACCACGTTGGCCAGCCGGCCGTAACCATATTCCGGTATCTTTTCCGCATCAAAAAGGTCATACCCGGTTGCCAGAATGATGGCGCCCACATTTAACTCAAGGATTTTGTCCTCCTGCTTATAATCTATGGCCTTGGCCTGACAGATCTTTTCGCAGACACCGCACTTTTTTCCCTTAAAGGTCCGACAATGATCTGGATCTATACAGAAGGTAGAGGGGATGCCCTGAGCATAGTATTTGTAAATGGCCTTTCGCTTCCCCAGCCCCATGTCGTACTCATCTGTTACCGTAGTCGGGCATTTCTCCGCACACGCACCGCACCCGGTACACAGATCCTCGTTGACGTAGCGGGCCTTTTTCCTCACGGTAACCGTAAAATCACCATTACTGCCGGTTACTTTTTCCACCAGGCTGTACGACAAGATATTGATTTTGGGATGCCGACCGACATCCTGTAACTTTGGCCCGATGATTCAGATAGCACAGTCGTTAGTGGGAAAGGTCTTGTCTAACTGGGCCATCTTGCCGCCGATGCACGGAAGCTTTTCAACCAGATGGACCTGAAGGCCCATGTCTCCCAAATCAAGGGAAGCCTGCATACCGGCTATCCCACCGCCAATGATCAATATATCTTTGCTCACGACAACCTGCCTCCTTACCCAGTTTCTTGATACTTGCTCAACAACTTGATAGTATAGGAATTTCCTTTTTTCGAGCGGCGAAGCCGCGTTACATAAAATCCCCGCCTGCCAACGCCCCGTACGGCATGCAACTTATACACGCTAGCGTGCTTGGCAATGACGGGCAGGGCGGAGCGATTTTATCCACCGTTCATGGCAGTAACGACCATTTCAGTGAGATCTTTAATCTTGATATCAATACCCTCTATAAAACTTGCAGCACAACTAAAATGAATATTACATTTGGGACAGGCAGTAATCAAAGTGTCCGCCCCGGTTGCCATAGACTCTTTCAATCTGTTGCCTTGAATTTCCTTTGAGCAGGTAGAACAATTCATCCATCCGGTAGTCCCGCAGCAAACAGAATTTTCGCCGCTCCTTTCCATCTCCACAAAGGAGGTAGCAACCCCGTTAATGATGTCACGCGGGCTCTCATATATACCTGCCAGCCGCCCCAGCCGGCACGGATCCTGATATGTCACCCTGCCGTTCGATTTTTCTAACGTTAATTCCCCGGCCTTCAACTTCTCAGCCAGAAAATCATAAAAGTGAATAACGTCAAAACCGAGGTCGCCAAAATACTTTGTATAGTAATTCTTGAAGATAAAGTACCCTTCAGGGCAATGGAAGATGACCTTCTTACTCCCTGCCTCTTTGATTACTTCAATATTGGCCGCAGCCAACTTCTTGAAGGTTTCAAGCTCGCCATTCCACAGCATATCATGGCCGCAGCATTTTTCGTCGTTACTGACCACCGGCTCAATGCCCAATTTATTAAGGATTTTTATGACATTTCGTCCGATATCTAATGGCTGCGAAGGAAAATTTGCAAAAATGACATTGAAATAGGGTAAGCAGCCCACAAAATAGAAATATTCCCCCTTGTCCGCAATACTGCCTGCCTCTTTTGCCCAGGCAATCCTGTCCTGCTTGATTCCGGATGTCTGTATGCCCATAATGGATTGAAACATACCACTGTGGGCCGGAATGCCCTTGTTGTCAAGCTTGAGTGCCTCCTCTCTGATCCCCCTGGCAAATTCCAGATAATCTATGTTGGCCGGGCACCTGTGGGTGCACCGTGCACAGGTCAGACAGGACCACACATCCTGATCCCTCAGGAAATCTTCGGCCTTTCCCATAAGAGCCTTTTCAACCATCAGGCGGGGCGAGAATGAGGGTGAATACCGCGCCACCGGGCAACTACCTGTACAAACGCCGCAGTCCAAACAGTAGTAAGCCTTGGTTTCATTTACTAATCCTTCAATGTTCATTCTATAGCCCCCATTGGTCTTTTCTGGGCAATCGATTCATCTCATCCACTTGGAGATAATGGTGTGATACTCTATCCCTCCATTACTCCAATTCAACTAAGCGGCCAGCCGCAGCG
Organism: Desulfobacteria bacterium; assembly: GCA_030145035.1. Taxonomy (GTDB): domain Bacteria; phylum Desulfobacterota; class Desulfobacteria; order Desulfobacterales. The sequence continues at coordinate 2,651 of JAQYWL010000516.1, forward strand.
GAGATTTTCCCAACTCCTTAATCTTCTGGGTAAAAGAGGTGACTACTTCGGCAAAGCGGGCTGCTTCCGCAGACGAAACCCACTCCAGGGCCAGGCGTTCATCCTCAATGCCCAGCAGGGCCACCAATTGACGCACCATCTCGACGATCCGTTTCGCTTTCTCATTACCTTCCAGGTATTGACAGGTGCCGAGGTGTCAGCCACTCACCAGTACCCCGTCGGCACCCAGTTCAAATGCCTTCAGGATGAAGTTAGGGTTGACCCGGCCCGTACACATCAGCCGGATCACTCGAACGTTGGGCGGATATTGCATGCGGCTGACGCCCGCCAGATCTGCAGCGCTATAGGCGCACCAGTTGCAGCAAAAAGCAATAATTGTTGGCTCGTACTCTGCACTCATGATCTCTCTTCCTTTTTAGTTTTGGGGAAAAGGTGTCAGGTTTCGGGTTTCAGGTGTCAGGATTGAGAAACTTAAAGAGCTGAAACCTGAAACCTGAACACTGACACCTAGCCATTGAACTCAATAACCAACAATCTTGATTTACACCCATATTAATCTACATGGCGAGGGCAGCCTCGACCATGGTAAGCACCTGACTGTCCGTAAAATGGCGGACAGCCGCTGCCCCGGTGGGACAGGCCACCGCGCAAGCACCACAGCCCTTGCACAGCGCCCCCTGAACATAGGCCGCTCTTTTGCCCTCTTCGCGTTCCGTCACAGCAATGGCACCGAAGGGGCAGGCATCTTCACACTTGCCGCAACCGCGGCACAGAATCTCGTTTACGTTGGAAATAACGCCTTCAATCGTGAGTTCGTCCCTGGAGAGGACTACAGAGGCCCTCGAAGCCGCTGCCTTGGCCTGTGCGATGCTCTCTTCAATCGCCTTGGGGTAATGGGCCATGCCCGCCAGGAAAATACCCCCTGTGGCAGACTCCACCGGCCTGAGTTTGGCATGGGCCTCCAGGAAGAACCCTTCCTCGTTGAGGGCCAGCTTATACACCTCGGCCAGGGGTGAGTTGTCCCTGGGCACGATGGCACAGGCGAGGACCAGGAGGTCAGGACTGATCTCAATATCCCGACCAAGTATAGGGTCTTTAACCCCCACTGAGATCCCCCCTCCGTTTTTCTTGACCTCAGGTTTTTGCTCCAGATCGTACCTGATAAAAATGACACCTCGCCTTCTCGCCTCTGCATATAGCTCCTCTCGTTGGCCATAGGTGCGAATGTCCCGGTAAAGGACATAGATATCCATTTCCGGGTTCATTTCCTTCAGGTGTAAAGCTGAATGCATCGTATGGGTGCAGCAGACTTTGGAGCAGTAAGGCCTTTCCGGTTCCCGTGATCCCACACACTGGATAAACACAGCGGTCTTGGCCTTTGTTATCCGTTCTTCTTTGCTGCGAATGGCTGAATCCAGGTCCAGGTGGGTCAAGACCCTGTCATCGTCGCCATAAAGGTATTCACTCGGCTTGTATTCCTCGGCACCGACCGCCACGATCACGCCCCCATGTTTCACGGTGACATCAGTGCCGTTTTGTGAGATAGTCGTTTCAAAGTTTCCAACAAATCCGGTCGCCTCTTTGATATTCGATTCGGTGTAAACATCGACCAGAGGATGATCCTCCAGTTGCTTGACCATCTCTTTGATCGGGCCGGAGATCTCTTCTCCCCGCCAGGTATCGATGAGCTTAAGGGCATTTCCACCCAGTTCCTTCGATTGCTCCACGAGGTATGTATGGAACCCCTGATCGGCCAGAGCAAGGGCCGCCGTCATACCTGCGACACCGCCTCCGATCACGAGGGCCTTGTGGTCCACCGAGACGGTAGGCTGTGGTAACGACTCTATCAATTGGGCCCTGGCAACCGCCATGCGCACCAGATCCTTTGACTTCTCCGTAGCCTCCTCCCGGTTATTGTGGACCCAGGAGCACTGATTGCGAATATTGGCCATTTCGAACAGATACTTGTTCAGACCTGCATCCCTCAGGGTCTCCTGAAACATGGGCTCATGGGTCTTGGGCGTGCAGGAAGCCACCACCACCCGGTTCAACCGCTCCTCTTTGATTACCTCTGCTATCTTGCCCTGGGTATCCTGTGAACAGGTAAAGAGGTTATGCTCAGTATAGACCACTCCGGGCAGGGTTCGGGCGTATTCGGTCACCGCCGGCACATCCACGATTCCCCCGATGTTGATACCGCAGTTGCACACAAAAACCCCGGTCCGGGGTTCTTGACCCGATACGTCTCTCTCTTCGGGGTAAGTCTTTTCCTTGACCAGTGTGCCCCGCACATCCGACAGAATTTCTTCCGCCCCGCAGGCAGCAGCGCTCGATTCCATAACCGAATAAGGGATATCCTTCGGTTCCAGGAAGGTTCCGCAGACGTAAACCCCCTTTCTGGATGTCTCTACAGGAGTGAAGGTTCCTGTCTCAACAAAATTGTCCTTATCCAGATCAATATCGAGACGTTCGGCCAGTTCCACAAGCCCTTTGGGGGTTTCAAGCCCTATGGAAAGGACCACCATATCGAATGTCTCGACCTGAATGTTACCACTCTCATCCGCATACCGAAGGATCAGGTCATTGCTTTCAGGGTCCTCTATAACGGAATGGACACGGGCGCGAACAAACCTGACCCCCGCCTCTTCCTTGGCACGGTTATAGTATTTCTCGAAGTCCTTACCATAGGTCCTCATGTCCATAAAAAAGATGGCCGTATCCAGGTCATGCTCGGAATGTTCCTTGGCAATAACGGCCTCCTTAATGGAATACATACAACAGACCGATGAACAATAGGGATGGTCACATCGATTAATATCCCTGGAGCCGATGCACTGGAGCCAGGCAATCTTCTGCGGCCCTTTCAGGTCCGAGGGCCGTTGGACATGCCCCTGATAGGGGCCTGTGGCACTCAGAATGCGCTCAAATTCCATGCTGGTGACCACGTTGGGAAATTCGGCATAGCTGTAGGTATCCAGCCCGCGCGGATCAAACGGAGCATTACCAAGGGCCAGGACCACTGCTCCTGCTTCCAGCTCCGTCCTTCTCGGTTCATCATCATAGCGGATTGCTTCGGCCAGACAGACCTTTTCACACAGTCCGCAGCCGATGCACAGGTCCCGATCAATGGTATAGGCCAGGGGTACGGCTTGAGCGTACTTGATGTAAATGGCAGCCCTGAAATCAAAACCGCGGTTGAATTCATTCCCGGCGGTTATAGGGCAGGCCTGGGCGCACACCCCGCAACCGGTACATTTAGCAGGATCAATGTGCCGTGGAACATTTTTTAGTATTGCCTTAAAATGTCCGGGTTCGCCTTCAAGGGATTCAACCTCGGTGTTCGTAATGATATTGATGTTAAGGTGCCGGCCGACCTCGACCAGCTTGGGCGAGATAATTCACATGGTACAATCATTTGTTGGAAAGGTCTTATCCAGCTCTGCCATTAACCCGCCGATGGTCGGAGATCGATCAACCAGATTCACGTAATAACCTGCGTCTGCCAGATCCAGGGAAGCCTGCATCCCTGCAATCCCCGCCCCAATGACAATCACACTGCCTATCTTCTCATTTGTCATGACAATCCCTCAAATGTCCCTATTTCCATCCTACCTATGCTGCCAGAGCGACGAATTTTGGGGTAGTCTCGTCATACCCCTTTATCTCCGCCTGGCCGGAAGTCTTCAAATGACTCAACCAGAAAGAAACCCTTGGCTTCGGCAATCCGATCCTTCCGGAAATCTCCCGTACTAGCTGGGCCTCTTCCTTGATTGCCTCCAAAACCAGGGCCTTCTCATATTCCTCTTCTATGGCCTGGTGAAGCAGTCTTGTGTACTCTTCCTCGTTCACTTTTTCATGATAGACGTTCTCACGCTCGGTGAGCTGCCTATCCATTCCCATCAGCCATCGGATGCGAGGCGAGGTCAGGGTTTGTTCAACAGCAGCCAGCGGAAGCTTAAATTGGTCCGGATCAAAAGGCCCCAAATCCCGGCTCAGTTCACTATATTGAGTCACATAATCTGCGAACAACTGCCCTTCAGCCGAACTGACCCAACGAAGCTGCATCCGATCTCGTCCGATGCCGGAGAGATCGAGCAGATATTCTACCACGT